>JAFGKB010000121.1 GCA_016928755.1 Anaerolineae bacterium
AAAGAGGACTGCAGCCTACAAATATAGCCAGTAGTGTGATCGTACTTAGTAATGCTTTCGTTAACCTCTTATCACACAGAATACAAAAGTGGGGATAATACCTCTTCAAATCACGCTTCACGTATCACGTCCTCATATCTCACATATTAGGTCTTCACGTCTTACGTATATGAATAGAGCCGCCCTATTGGACGGCTCTTGTTGTTTTCAACAGCTTAATGGTTGTATTTCAACAATTCAACTGTTCGTTGACTTATGCGCTTAATCTTCAGTTTCCAGAGAAAGTGGTTGTTGTTTTATCGGTGTGGCTAAGGCTACCCTTAGGTTTCGTCCTTTCAAAGGTAAGTCATTTAGGGCTTCAATAACTGCTTCCGCAGTTTCTTCATCGGCAGTCTCTACAAAAGCGAATCCTCGGGAGCGACCCGTGTAGGGGTCCGCGACAATGCTAATGGATGTAATTTCCCCTTGTTCACTGAAGAGTTCGCGCAATTCGTCTTCATTTATCTCATAGGATAAATTGCCGATGTAAAGCTTTGTGCCCATAATGCTTTTTAATAAACTGTTGTTACGTTAGAAGCTTGTAGCCCCTTTGGCCCTTGTTCAACAGTGAACTCTACTTTTTGACCTTCTTCTAAAGTCTTAAAGCCTTCATTCTTAATGGCTGAATAATGTACAAAAACATCTTCTTTGCCTTCTCGGACGATAAATCCGAAGCCCTTTGCCGCGTTGAACCACTTGACGGTTCCAGTTTCACGTTCGTTCATAATACTTCTAAGCCTTCCTTTCAGTGCTTCTGATACTTTAATGTACTTTGGTAAAGCTCTAACCAGCGCTCAGTTTACTGACACTATGAAGCCCAATCCATAACTAGCATTGGATTGAGCTTAGGTGTGTTCTTTGAGATCCAACTTAAAACCTTACCACAATCTCGTACAATCAGCATTATAGACGATGAGGCGAAAAATGTCAAATCGATTGCAGGATAGCTGGTGTTTTTTGCAACGTTCCCATGACTATAGCTCCTGCTAGGAAACAACCCGCGGCCAATAGGAAAAAGACACCTGGATGAATACCTTGCTCTTTTAATCTTGCCTTGGGAATTACATCCTCTTCTGGATTATCTGGCAGATAAACAACTTCGATCTGCTCATCTTCTTGCACAGAGTTCCAGTAACTTTTCGCAACCTCGATTTCTGTGAGCACTAAATCCCCAATTTGAACAAGTGCGTTACTATCTTCTGTGCCGGTTTCGGTGAAGAATGTGAGTTCAAGGCTGTAGTTGAAGTTGTAATTAGAACCGCCTGAAGTAATTTGCCGGGTGCGCCGGCTGTGTTTACCGGCTACTCTGGCCGTCGTCGTGATTCCTGTCTCGCGGTATTGTTGCGTCTTAGCCTGCCCAAAAGCAACCATCGCAAAAATCATACCTGTAATGATTAACAAAGCCCCAAACCATTCACTTCTTACATAACGCCGGAGAAATTCCATCCGTTCACACCTTTCTAATCGGTTTATAGTTATATACTCCGATCTTGCAATAAACCTCAAAACCCATCTGGTGGTACATCCGCAGTGCGTTAGGGTAGGTTGTTTGTAGTGTCCCTACGCGATAACCCATTGCCCGTGCTTCCAGGAAACTCTTAATTGTCATCCACGCACCTAGACCCTGCTTGCGTGCACTGGGTAAGGTAGCCAGGTTGTAGAGTCCTGCGGCTCCACCTCCTAATGAGATTGTACTAACCGTTAGAATCTTGCCATTTTGCCGCGCGATATAATTATAAGAGCCGGTTTCTGGTGCTAGTGTGGTTTTCGCCAAAGCGTTCAAGTAGTTCTGGTTAAATGTGGTCGGAAAACCTTGTAAAAGCACCTCATACCATTGGCTTAGTGCTTCGCTAGCGGTAACATACTCGAATTCCAATCCCGGTAATGGCGTGGGTGGCAGTTCTAGCTTGTCCATATCTATAGCCATCCCGATCATATCTCGATTGTGTTTCAGCCCATGCCGTTGTAAATGTTTCCCCAGGTTGCCCGGTGCACTAGTTGGCCCGACCCACCATGTCATAGGTAATTTCCTGGCTTTGAAAGGTGTCAGCGCAGCCTTTATCTGTTCGTCAATAGTACCTTTCTCGAATTTAGCCCGCACCACACCATTAGTTGTGGGCATCGCTGTGCCGGTGATAAACCATTCTGGATTTGGCCCGTGGATATTACCACCGAGCAATTGCGAGAAACGCAGTGAACGTTCTATTAAGTTTTCATCAATGACTTTTATTAATCCTTCAGTGGATAAATCGTTAAAGAACTCCGGCATACTAGTCCTCCTCATATCCGCAGAAACGCAACGCAGTTAACGCCAGGCTACGAGTAACAGTTATTAAGTCTGCGACCGGCACGTATTCATCGGGTTGGTGGGCGTTACGTACATCCCCCGGTCCAAAGAGTACGGTAGGTATTTGTCCTTGATTGACCAGCAAACGCATATCTGCTCCATAAGTGACACCTTCAATATGGGGGGCGGTGTTGGTTACCTGGTTGTATGCACTTTGCACAGTTTGAACGATAGCGTGGTCTGTGGGAATGCTGGCCGACTCAAACTGCCCCCCCCACCATTCTACCGTAGGGGGATGGTCCTTTAACCAGGGGTCCCTCTGGGCCACTTGGATGACAGCTTCTTCAAATGCCTGACGGGCAGCTAACATATCTTCTCCCACCGCAACCCCATAGCGACCCTCAAATACTAAGCTCTCCGGTACTGAGGAGGGCCAATCCCCGGCTTTTACAATGCCTACACTTAAAGGGTAGGGGAGTAGGTGCTTGGCCAATAGTGGATGGGTGACATTTTCATTGCGGTGGCTTTCCAGTTCCAGCAACGCTTGGTAAATGGGTATAAATTTCTCAACGGCACTCACGCCCTCTAAGCGCATACACCCATGCGCTGAATAGCCGGGAACCGTAACTCGGAAATTCATCGCGCCGGCCTGGGCTGTGATAATGGCCATATTCGTCGGCTCTGGGACCACGGCCCCATCTGCCCGGTATCCCCGTAAGACCGTGGCCAGTGTACCGGTTCCGCCGTCCTCTTCACCGATAACACTCTCGACCATCAACTTCCCTTTGAGTTGTATCCCGGCATCTAGGATGGCCTTGGCTGCGTAGAGTGCACAACATAGCCCCCCTTTCATATCCAAGCCCCCGCGCCCATAGAGATTGCCGTTATCAATCGTCCCTTGCCAAGGAGGGTAGTGCCAGTTTGCCGCATCACCGGTGGGAACGACATCAATATGCCCGTTGAAGATCAAATTGCGCCCTCCTAACTCCTGACCCAGTGTGCCAACCAGTCCTACCCCGGTCTCGCGCTCTACTTCCGCACTAAATGCGGGATGTTGTTCCAGTGCTTCCATATCAATATCCCACATATCTACATCCAGGCCGATTTCCTCCATCTTGGCCGCCATGTGTCGTTGTGCCTCTGTTTCCTCCCCATCCAAACTGCGGATAGCGATAAGGTCGCACAAGTACGTTAACATACCATCAATGTCTATCGCATCTAACACACGCTGCTCAATTGTATTCATTGCTCAACCTCCCTGTTGGTCTTTTTCATGATACCAGAGCCTTAAATGGTCCCCAGGAATGGGGTATTATTTCTTCTTAATGCCATAACTTCGGAAACGTTATTTCTTTGTCCCCCGGCTTGTCTTCTAATTGTACTCGTATTCACTAGCTAGAAAAGTTTACTTTAAGTTTGAAATAATACCTTGTATACAAACTACAAAAGCCTTAGCCCGTCGTTGGAGAGAGGAAAGTATAACGTTCACCTTGCTGGTATTGCATTCTATCAATAATATGCTAAACTGCTATCTGAAAAAAGGTTTTTAGAATAGGGGCGTTTGGCTTACAGCCTATAAGTAATGATGAGGAGATAAAATATGTTGTTGCGGAATCTAGGTATAACTGAGTTGGTACTGATTTTAGCCTTGGCAGTTTTTGTTTTTGGTCCTGGCCGGATTGTTGAGTTAGGGGCTGACTTAGGTAAGGGAATCCGTGGTTTTAAAGAAGGCTTACAAGGTGAAGATAACGGGAGCATAGTAGAGACAGAAGATCTGTAGAGACTGCTTCTTTTGCAGCATTTAAAAAACATATGGACTTTCTAAATATTGGTAGTGGCGAGTTTCTGGTCCTCATTTTTCTGGCTCTGATTCTTTTTGGCCCTGAAGACTTGGTGAAAATCGCCCGTACCTTAGGCCGTATGACGCGCAAGGCCCAGAATGCCTGGTTGCAAGTCTCTTCTAGCTTGCAATCTGAAGTTATGCCTGATGAGGTGCGGGCGACTCTGGACGAAGTTAAAAGCTCTGTCGGTAAAGTGACATCTGAAAATGCTACGGCTAAGTTGCTAGATGAGCGGGAACCTTAAATGACCACCGATGACGCTCAAATGTCCATTCTATCTCATATTGCTGAATTACGCCGCCGTCTTATCATTGCCCTTATTATCTGGATTGTAACTACTGTTGCGGCAGCTTTTATAACGGACCTGGTTGTTGCCTGGTTGGTTGCCCCCTTGCCTGAAGGTAGTGTCATTGTCTTAGGCCCAACAGAAGCCCCGATTGTTTATTTTCGAGTTGCCTTGGTTATTGGTTTTCTATTGGCTTTACCCTTCATATTGTATCAACTCTATGCTTTTGTTAGACCGGGATTACAGCCCCATGAACGTCGCGTTTTCTTATTGGGGATACCGGTTGTCTTGATTTTATTTGTCTTGGGGATGGCATTTACTTTTCAGGTCCTTATCCCTGTCAGTCTGCCTGTATTAATGGGTTTTCTGGGGCAGGTCGTGTCGCCTACATACTCGCTCCAGAACTACCTTTCTTTTGTGACGACGATGGTGCTTTGGATGGGCGTCCTTTTCCAAACACCGCTGGTTATATACGTCATAGCTCTCCTGGGATTCGTTAATTCCAAACAGTTAGCTCATGTGCGTCGTGTCGTCATCTTTATCGCTGCTATTTTTGCTGCTGTTGTAACTCCTACTACCGATCCGGTTACAATGCTTTTAGTGATGGGGCCTTTTATTTTGCTTTACGAAGTTGGTATCTTGCTGGCCCGGATTGCCACGCGCCAACGTGCACGTTCTCATCCGGCATAGCCTACAAGGGTTTTCTGCATCACGTCTTCACTCGCTTGGGCGCAATCCCGTTATTTAGAGCGGTGTCTATATAAACCCTACTGTGCTATGGTTCGCTATCCTGGCTCTGCCTTCGTAATTGTCCGCATCCGGCTTCAATGGTTCCACCGCGTCGCTGCCGCATAGTGTGTGGGATTCCGGCTTGGTCCAATATCGCTGTAAAGGCATCTACTGCTTGGGGCGGTGATGGCCGTCCTGCGTATCCCTCTGTGGGATTTAGCTGTATCAAATTTACGTGTGCCGGTAGGCCAGCCAGCCGTGTGACCAGTGCCCTGGCTTGTTCTTCTGTGTCATTAACGCCATCAATCATCACCCATTCAAGCAGAATATGCCGTCCCATGTGCGTGGTATATTCTCGGATAGCTTTAAATAAATCATCTAACGGGTAATGTTTGTTAATGGGCATAAGCTGGTTCCGTACCTCGTCCGTTGCTGCGTGCAGCGAAATTGCCAGGTTGATCCTCAGATTTTCCTGGGCCAATTTCAGTATACCGGGAACGATACCCACTGTGCTAAGTGTAATACGGCGTGGGGCAAAAGCTAACCCGTAGGGATGGAGTAATCGCCGCACTGCGGCTATCGTCTCTGGGACATTCAACAGCGGTTCTCCCATTCCCATAATCACAATATTGGACAGCTCTTCGCTATATGGGGCTAATTCCCGTTGCAAATGTACTATCTGTGTAATAATTTCTCCGCTGGTGAGTTGGCGTACAAAGCCGCTCTGCCCGGTGGCACAGAAGACACACCCGCATGCACAACCAACTTGGGTGGATATGCACGCACTGCGCCTGTCCCGATAACGCAACATAACGACTTCAATACGTTCGCCGTCTTGTAGTTCCAGAAGATCTTTTCGCGTCGCTCCATCGGGGGCTTCTTGCCGGGCAAGTACTCGTGGTGTATAGATCTCCATCTCGGTATCCAGCCTTGTCAACAAGGCAGGGGGAAGAGTATCCATCTTGTTGAAATCCGCAACCCAGTGTTTGTAGATATAGTCCCATATCTCCCGTGCCCGTGCCTTGGATTGTCCCCAAGGCCGGCACCAAGTTTCCAGTGCTTTAAAGTCTAAAGCGTATATATTTATCTTGTTAGTAATCGTCATGCTTTTCTTACCAGTAAATCTCTGTATTCTTCAATATCTCTTTTGATTATACCCCTAGAAGGGAAAAAGCAATTTCTGGGTTATAATAGAATCATACTATGCTATGGAATTCGAGGCTTAATGTTAACCAACAGCAAGCCTTAAAAAGTCTTGTGGAGAGAAAGTATGGATCAAACTTATCTGACTGAACTTGAAGAACGTTTTCTGCGTTATATCCGTATTGATACTCAAAGTAATGAGTTATCAACTACAGTTCCGACAACAGAGAAACAATATGATTTGTTAAGACTGCTGCGGCAGGAATTACTGGAGATGGGGGCTAGCGATGTCGTCCTGACGGATTACGCTTGTGTCTTGGCTACCGTGCCGGCCACTATTGACGCTGCGGATGTGCCCACTGTGGCCTTTCTGGCCCATGTGGATACTGCACCGGCTTTCAGTGGTACAGGTGTTAAGCCGCTCGTGCACTGCAATTATATTGGTGGCCCCATTACCTTGCCGGAAGCTTCCCGTGTGCTTGATGAGCAGACCGCACCTGGTTTGGAGTCGAAGATTGGTGAGGATATCGTGACCGCCAGCGGGGATACACTCCTGGGTGCTGATGATAAAGCGGGAATTGCCATTATCTTAACTATGGCCCATTATCTCCTTGACCATCCAGAAATCCCGCATGGTGATATCCGGTTGTGTTTTACACCTGATGAGGAAGTTGGACGCGGTGTTGCTCACCTGACCCCGGAGGATTTAGCTGCGGATGTGGCCTATACATTGGATGGTGGTCAGCTAGGTGAGGTAACCTATGAGACCTTTTCTGCTGATAGGGCCGTGGTAAAAATCACGGGTGTCTCTGTCCATCCCGGTACGGCTAAAGGGAAGATGGTCAACGCAATGAACCTGGCCGCGAAGTTTATTGATATCTTGCCACAACATACCCGTACCCCGGAAACTACGGAGGGCACAGATGGATTTATTCACCCTTATATGGTACAAGGGACTTCTGCAGAAGTTGAATTGCACTTTATTCTCCGCGACTTCGAGATGGCGGGGTTGGAAGCACATGGTGAATTGATACAGTTAGTTGCAAAAACCCTACAAGCCTCTGAACCACGTGCTAAGATTGAGTGCACCATCACACCGCAGTACCGCAATATGCGCTACTGGCTGGAAAAAGATATGTTACCCGTTAACCTCGCGGTTGAGGCGATAAAGATGGCAGGGATTGAACCGCTTATGTACCCTATTCGTGGTGGCACAGACGGTGCCGGGTTGACAGCCAAAGGCGTCCCTACACCTAATCTCTTCGCCGGAATGTACAACTGTCATGGCCCTTTTGAGTGGATAAGTTTGCAAGATATGGAAAAAGCAACCCTGGTTTGTTTAAAACTTGCGGAATTGTGGGCCAAACAGACTAAATAGCCACTTACCTTCCCAGAACCTTCACAACCTTCCAGGGCATTTCTTGTGCTTTGGAAGGTTGTTTCTTGGATGGTAGTATGTTTGGGTGTCGCCTAGGCGGGTAAGGTCAGCGTAAAAACCGTCCCTTTTCCCGGTTCACTCTCAACGCTGATCTGTCCACCATTAACTTCCACGAGGTTGCTTGTAATTGCTAAGCCTAAGCCTACCCCATTCTCTTTGGTAGTGAAGAGGGGTTCAAAGAGTTTGTCAATATGCTCTCTGGGGATGCCGTCTCCTGTATCAATCACTGAAATCTGTGTCTGTTCCTCTTTACCCTCAGCTTTTATCAGCAGGCTTCCCCCATCCGGCATAGCCTCATAGGCATTACTTATCAGATTGGTGAGGACTTGCTCCATCTGTTGTGGGTCAGTATAAATTGTCAGGGTAGGGGCTATATCTGTTTCTATCTGTATATGGTTGGGTTGGGATTGACGAAGGATAACTTGTGCAACTAAATCTTTAACGGGAATGCGGATTTTTTCTAGAGGTTTGATACGGGCAAAATCCAATAAATCGTGAACAATACGCTCTGATTTTTTTACTTCTGCAATGATCATCTCTAGATACTGTTGCGTTGCTTCATCGGTCTGTGCTTTTGTGCAGGTTGCTTTTAGATAGTAAGCTGCATTTGCAATGATGTTTAAAGGCGTTCGTAGCTCATGGCCAACCCCACCGGCCAATTGTCCCAGGCTGGCTAGTTTCTCACGCCGCACCAATTGTTCTTGCGCTTGCTGTAACTCTTCAGTGCGTTCTTTTACCATCATTTCAAGCTTCTCTGAGTATTCTTTTAAGGCTATTTCCACTTGTTTTTGGTGTGTGATATCCTGTCCGTATTCAATCAGCCCGCAAATTTGACCTGCATCATCAAAGACCGGGTAACCTCTCACTCTCCAGTATCGTCCATCAGGGGTTTCCATCTCTGTTTCTTGAGGTGCACCTGTTTCTAATGCTTTAAGCACCGGGCATCCTTCGCAAGGGGTATTGCGTTGGTGCCATATCTCGTAACAGTGCAACCCAATGAGTTCTTCAATAGTCATGTGTACCGAATCTCCAGAAGCTTTATTTGCCCATTGGATTCTTAACTCTTTATCGTAGTAGGCGAACATCTCCGCCGTGCTGTTAAGAATCAGGGCTTTTTCACGCTCCGCTTGTTCTAGGGCTTCATATGTGCGTTTAACTTCTGTGATATCGTGCAAGGTTACAAGTACCTGGTAGGGGAGTTTTTCTCCCGGTTTGTAAAGCGGGATCGCGTTGACATTCATCCATACATAGTCCTCTTTCTGGGGATTGTAGACACCTAGCGTGCGATCTTTGACTGGCTGCCCACTTTTCAGTGCGTATATTGAGGGCTGCTGGTCTGCCGGTAACTTCTCTCCATTTTCATCGATAATATCCCATTCTGGAGCTTCGGAAGTCCGGTTTAGGAATTCTTCTTGTGTAAGGCCCAGTAATTCCAAGGCTGTAGTATTTGCATCAATCAGTTCTCTATCGGCATTTTGATAGAATACACCTTGGGCCATATTCTCAAACAATATACGGTATCTTTGCTCCTGTTCCCGCAATGCTGCTTCATCTTGCTGCAAGGTTTCCATCTCTGAGCCGCTTTCTTGCTTACCCGCAATTTCTGATTTATATTTTATCATCGTGATTTACGATAAGGGTCTAACTTTTTTTGATTTTATCTCTTTCTTGATAGCAATTATTGGATTAAAATAGGGCGTATATAGACCCTGTGTGTTTATGATTGGCCCTATTAACGGCTTTTCTGGGTTATGAGATGGTTTGTTTGATTTCTTATTATACAATAGGTTGTGATGGAGTACAATAACAATGAGGAGTACATAATGTCATCTATCCAGGCCCCAAATCTTGTCGGTTTCTGTGGCGCCGCACATCAAACCTGCGAAGAAATCGCTACTTTCGACCCTGATGTTATATTGACTCTGATGCACTCTGGAGAAGCTCCCCTCCGTGCTACCCAGGTGTTCTGGTCAGAGACACAGCCTAATCAACCATTTCCGTCGGTCGCACGTATCAACTTAGGACGTGAAAAGTGGTCTTTGTATTATAACGCTTTAATACGCATTGGACGACACGACTTGACGCCCTTCCAATTTCCTGTTGATACCTTCACCCTTGGCCACTGGTTGGCCTGGATGGAGAAACATACAGATGTCCAGGAGGTATTACTTGCCCAATTAAAGGGCATTTTTGGTTATAGTGCACCACGACGTATCTTGATATTGGATGATTGGGAGAGTGGGGGTAAGACAAAGCAGTTAGTACTTGGCTTGTTGAAAATATATTTCCCGTTGGTTGAGACCCGCTTTGCGGCCGGCTTTGGCTCAAACTGGTGTGGTCGTTTAGGGGAGGCGTGGTTAAAGCAAGTTTTCCCTCGGTCTTTTGCGCGGATGCAGGTTGCCGATGCGGAATTAGAGAGTAAGGGCAAATTCCCCCGGCATATCAAGCAGGATTTGTGTCTATTAGTTCCCGGAACTGAGGATATTGCTCCTGAATCCGCGGCCTGGCAGCCGATAACCCTAAACAGTGATATTATTAGCCGTTTGGAGCCATTTTTACCTGCTGCATCCTGGTTGAGTTTATCACCTTGGGCTTATCAAACTATCGAGGCCCAGGTGCGGGCGTATGCTCATGCCTGGATGAGCGGTGAGTCGCCACGGGCCGAACCTCAAAAGTCGCTTTTCGCAAGATCGCGGCCACAAACTGGGCCATCTATGGTATTTTCCTATCGCTTGTGGCGTGACCGGCGGACTTCTTCTCTTGCAGAATCCCCCAAAGTGATTGAAAACATAGTCCGCCAGTTTGATAGGTTTGAATCTGGGGCCGCCCTCGAATGTCAGGTGAGTCATCCGAATAAAACCTATATTTTGCGTTCCCGTTTTGGGATTCTGGCTTATGGTTCCCTATTGGCGGAACCCGGTGTTGAAATAGCTAATGTGGTTGAGGAACGTATCGAAAATGTAGCGACGCCATTTGCTGTCGAGTATGCCCGGTCTAGCCGTAACCGGGCCGGGGCACCAACCCTAGTTCCGGTCCTCTCCGGTATCGGTGCCCCGGTTATGGCGCAAATACTGGTTATCCGGCCTGATACACCAGAGACGTGGACTAAAGACATTATGTATCGGCGTGAGATTAGGCGTGTGGGCGAAGAACGTTATAGTTATAACCATGAACGTCAAACCAAGAAATCGGATGGGGTATGTATTAAAGAAGTTTATAATCTGGCCGGGATTCCCGAGGTTTTGTATATTGATCTGGAATCGAACTTAAACTTTGTATTTGACCGTAGTCTTACTATTGATGAAAAGGCGGCTCGGTTAGCCCATCTAGCTGTAGAAAGCCTTAAATCTTGGACCTATGATTTGGGCCGTGATGGTATTCGTTATTTAGCTGATGCATTACGCTATGGTATCCATACCCCTCTGACAGAGGCTTATTGTGCAGCTATTCTGAAACTTGCGGATAATGCCCCTGATTTAGAAACTGCGCGTCAGCGTTTAGCCAAGCGTAGAGGTCTTATAACTTAGGTTTACAGGTTGGGATATGAACGACTTAGACGAAAGCAAAATAATTCTAAAAAAAGCCGTTGGGGCCATTCGGGCAGGTGATAAAGCAAGCGGTCGCCGTTTATTGGCACAGGTTCTACGCTTGGACCCTGAAAATGAACTGGCATGGCTTTGGTTGGCCCATGCCGTTGACGAACGTTCACGGCGTCGCCAATGCCTAGAGAAAGTGCTGGCACTTAACCCTGGAAACGCGACTGCGCGTCGTGAACTCCAAAGCCTGGATAGCACATATAACTATGCCAGTAGTTACCCACCATCTGTTGCAGAAGGCGTCTGTGAGCGTTGTGGTCAGCCTCTTGGCCCGCAGCTTTTGAATTGCCCAGAGCGTTCTTCCGGTACTTGCCCTTATCTTGTTTCGAGTTCTGGGACTATTGTAGAGCCGCGATATGGGATCTCTGCCATAATTTTCGGTCTGGCGATTGGCATTGTTGGTGCTATTGGGATAGACTTCCCATGGTTCTCCACACTTTTCGCTATTATCTTTGTCGCTCTGGGGATATATATGGCTTGGGGCCGGCGTGTGATGCTCTACAACCCGGAGACCGGGCAGATGTGGGAGCAACTCTCCATCTTTAGTGTACCGGTAAGATATATTACAACCTCGCCTTTTACCCCTGTCCCATCTTCTGGACAGATTTCTTATGCTCTGCAATATCCTGTTAGCGTAGCTATGTTAACACTTTATCACCAGAGGCGGAACCGGAGCATTAAAGCCTGGATTAGTTATGCGGCCCAGGTGTTTTATGCTACTTTACTCAGTTTGGTGGCCCAAGAAGCCCTGGAGTTAAAAGTTGTCACTGTTAGGAAAGGTCTCTTTTTCTTCATATCCAGACGTATGTTTGTTCTGGTTCCGGGGCGCAAGGCTTATGAGGCTCCGGTTGAGGGCCTCCTTGAAAACCGGATTTTGCAGGGTGTGCTGGAATGGTCACAAAAGTTATTACCCTCCATTAATTTCCAAAACCATGTCTACAGTCGCAAATTACGCCATTGTGTTACATTACATGATATTGTATTATTAGTACTACGACGAAGTTGGAGTAGCCCCGGTCGCCGGTTAGTCAGTAGTATTGTTGGTAAAGACGCTGCGCAGCGTGGTCTGGGAGAGATGGGCGGATTACTCAACACCCGGTTTAAACTGGCGGATGTGGGCATAGGTTTATTAGAGGCTGACTACGCTGTCGCCCAATCTCTGATTGAGCAATTTGCAATTCAAAATCCAGATGTGTCTGTGGAATTGCAACAGCACATTATAAAAGCCTTCAAGGCACGTATTGATAAGGGACATCATAAAAGCACTTCTAGAGGCTAAGGCGTCTTACAAAAAAAGTGTAGTGTACCGATTTTCAGGGGCGTGCTGGGCTGGTTCAACAAAAGAGAGGTAACTTTATGGGTATTTTTGCACCATCACCGGCTAAACCGCATTTACAGGAGGCGCGTAAGTCTTTTGATGCGGGTGAGCCAGAAGAGGCACTACGGCATTTAACCTCTGG
>JAFGKB010000122.1 GCA_016928755.1 Anaerolineae bacterium
CATTGCACTTTCTTAAGTGCATTGCACCTGTAAAGTACATTGCACCGGTACGGTGGACTTGGCAGTCCACCACGAGCGGGGATTAGGTGCATTGCACTTTCTTAAGTGCATTGCACCTGTAAAGTACATTGCACCGGGAGATAAAAAGATACGCCCCTATTTTCAGGGGCGTATCTTTATTATCTGCTTGAGAAAAACACTTAGTTACTACGCATCACAACCGGCAAGAAGATCTTGTTATAGCCAAGGTAGGTGAATGTCGCGCTGACCATATCACCGGCTGCATTATCAGCCGTTATAGAAACTTCGTTGGTGACAGTTGCGCCGGGCACGCCGCTGCCCACAGTCGCGGTGAAGATGATGGCAATAGGCTGCACGCCGGTAGCCAGATCGCCGGTCCAGGTGATGGTCCCGCTGCTGTAGACAGGGGTAACGTTAGTACCGGTCACGAAGCTGCCGAAGGTCACGCTGAGAGGTAAGGTGTCGGTGAGTTGGATACCCGCAGCGGTGGCCGTGCCGGTGTTCTCCAGGGTGATGGTGTAGGTCACAATAGCACCGGCTTCGATGTCAGCATCCGGGACCACGGCTTTAGTTAATACCAGGTTGGGTTCTGGAACTGTACCCTGTACTGCAAATGCCGCCGGGGCTAACCCGCTGCCGGCATTCTCAGAATCGTACTCGGCGGTGTTGGTGATAACCTGGCTGGCAAGTTGCGTCTCGGTGAGGGTGGCGCGGAAGCTCAAGGTGTATTCGCTGCTGGCCGGTACAGCATACGGCCCCCAGGTGATCGTGTCCCCCGGCAGAGGGAGCAGAGCGGACCCTTGGTTCACCCAACTGTCAAACTGCAACAGAGAGGGGAGTTCGTCTGTGAGAACTACGCCGGCGGCATTGCCCGCACCGTGGTTCTTGATGACGAGGGTGTAAGTGACCATGTCGCCGGGTTGGACCCCGGTGGTGGGAGTCACAGATTTTTCTACGGTGAGTTCAGGCAGTAAGATGCCGAAAGCCCAACTGTAGTCTTTTTGCATCTGGCCTTCATCCACATAGCCCTCTCTCTCCAAAGCGACCTCGTATCCATTAGCTGTTGAAAGTGCAACAGTCGGCGTGAACGTCACCAAGGTCCCGGTTACATTGAGGGTTCCGTAAGTAGGATCGACATATTGCAGCGCGGGATGGGTAAAGCCTAACTCACCGGCTACAGTTCCGACACCTATTTCCTCGACGACAAAAGTCGCGGAAGTAATCCTGGTCGTATCAAGTTTGCGGGTAAGTAGAGCGGTGACCGGTTGGGCAGTGTCCCAGTTGGTGGCATTAGCCAAAGGATATGTCTCCCAAACTAGCGGATCGTGCCAGTTATAAACCGTATCGGTCACGGTCAGCACACCGGTTGACCCGTATTCCACAGTAAGCTCGCGGTTGGCAAGCCCCTTAATGGTCCCCCAATTCTCCACTGTATCCCATGAGCCACGGGTGAACTTGTATTGTAGGTCCGTACCGTCCATAACGTCTACGCTGTAACTCCACATGTTGTCGCCCAGAGGGGTCATCGGCTGTCTATCCGCACTGAACGAAGCGCCGAATACCTCGGCATTATTACCGGCAATGTAGACGGTATCCCCGGCAGGGGTGAAAGGAGCCACCTTCACGATAAAGCGGGTCTCAACCAGCCGGGCTTTCGCCGTGGCGGACGCAGCATTGGAGGCGGCGGATTGGTTAAATGCGTTATCCAGGGCGTAGATTGTATACGTGTAAGTCTGGTTATTCGTCACCGTCTCATCGGTATAGACAGTGGTAGGAGCCAGCACCCGTGCGATCTTAGCCGCCGGCGCCCTGGTTCCGCCACCCTCACGGTAGATGTCATAAGCATACAGGTCACTATCACTTACTGCGTCCCAGTGTATCGTAATATGGCCCACGCCCCAGTTGATGGCCTTCAGATTCTGTGGCGCTGCCGGTGGCGTCGTATCGGCAGAAGCTTCCACGTGTAAGATACCCGGAAGGGGCGCAGTATCAGGCGCAATCATACCGCTCCGGTCGGCATAGACCCAGTCTCGCCCGGCAGTGGTGGAATAACGGTAAACATAGTGGTATTCGCCTACCGTTTCGGGTTGTAACGTGGCAGAATAGACATCGTTGCTCCCCATCTCTCCGAAGTACATGGCATCCACCCACAGCGTCCACGAGACCGGCTCTGTAGTGGCCGGGCCGTAGCCCAACTGTGCCAAGACGCCTTCGCCCGCGCCATCGCCAGGGGTGACGCCGTCGATGTAAACCTGTCCGGTAATCAACCCGGTGGGGGTAATGCCAAGGGTATGGGTGATTTCATCAGGCCCTCCGAGATTGGCCCACCCGATGGTGTCGTGAGGCATACCGGAGGCCTCGTTGGAATTGCCACTGGTCAGCAAGGTAGCATTATCTTTACTGACCACCACATAGTAGTACCAGGTGGCGTTATCCAGGCCGGTATCGGTATAGCTCAGGGCGGTTGTGGTAGAGATAGCCGTATAGCCACCGTTGCTCACCTGGCTGCGATAGACGATGTAGGCACCGGCGTCCGTGGCGGCACTCCATTCCAAGGTCAACTCATGGCTGCCCTCTTCGGTAACGGCTAAATCGGTGACAGCCTCCGGCGGGTCCGCCAGTCCATTAGCAAGGACCAGCACCGCACCACTCATCGTCGGGACACCGGTTACCGTGAGTTCACCATCCATAGTTGTGGTGTACATCTCGTTGTTATCCAACACATCTTCCAACTGGGTGCCGGCGGGCAGATACCCGCTGAGGTCCACAGTCACATCCTGTTGTCCACCCTGATTGGCGATAACCAGCGCGGCATCGCTCACCGTGCCGGAAATCCACTTGCGTCCGAAGACGTAGATCCCGTTCTCGTCATCCACCAATTGGGTATCAAAACTCCCGGTGCGTAGCGCGGGATGGGTATTCCGGGCACCGGTCAACAGTTTATAGTAATCCCGGAGCACGTCCTGCCCGTTTTGGGTTTGCAGGTGGGTGTAGTAGGGGGTCCCACTCTCATCCAGCCACGGGTAAGGCATCCGGTTATAAGGGTCATCTTCCCACTTAGCACCGGCATAGGTAGACGGGCCGACCAGGCCGACCTCGTCACCGTAGTAAACAGTAGGTGCGCCGGGCAATGTGAATTGTAACAACACCACACCTTTGAGCCGCTCAATCGCGTCACTCCAGTCGTAGTCCGGGTCTTCATAGATACTGCGGTCATTCAGGTCTGTGTTGTGGTCCAGCATAAAGAGAGCGCGGTTGGTGTCGTGACTGCCCAAGAGATTCATCATCGCGTAGAAAGATTCCGGCGGGTAACGCTCTTCTAAGTAATGTAGCCGCTCGTCTAATTGAGAAGGGGTGAGGGGGGCAATCGTGCCGGCTGAACTACTGACGTTATGGTCGTTATCGGTGAAGGTCTCATCGCGCCAGAACCCCATAATGGCAGTCCCGAACTGGTAGTTCATAGAGGCGTCCCACTCTGCTCCCAAGAGCCAGGGGGTTGAGTTCCCCCATTCCTCACCGACGATGTAGGTCTCAGGATTCTCCGTACGGACGGCGTCCCGGAACCCCTCCCAATAGCTGTTAAGGTCGCTAGGATCTTCGTTCGTCTTTCCGGGGTCAACGTCACCGGCCACATCCAGCCGCCAGCCGTCGGCCCATTGCATCCAATAGGGCGCGATAGAATCCGTTCCCTCGGACCAGATCAGCTCCCGCACTGCGGTATCATTGGCCCGCAGCTTGGGCAAGCTGTCATAACCGAACCAGCTTTCATAGGTTGCGCCATTCGGCGTCCCATCAGACCCCACACACTCGCCCTCACCGGGGTCAACATCTTCAAAGTAGTACCAGGAGCGGTAAGGTGAGTCGATGCTCTCACACGCGCCCACACTGTCATAACGACCGTACCGGTCGAAGTAGATGCTGTCGGATGAGGTGTGATTGAAAACGCCATCCAGGATCACGTGAATGCCCCGGTTGTGGGCTTCGGTGGTCAGGGTGATAAACGTGGAGAGGTCACCGAAATTATCATCAATCATGCTGAAATCGGTGGTATCGTACTTATGGTTCGAGGGAGACTCAAAGACCGGGTTGAGGTAGAGCGCAGTCACGCCTAAGTCATCCAAGTAATCCAACTTATCCACGATACCCTGTAAGTCGCCGCCGTAGAAGTTCTGGCTCCACATATTTGGGCAGCCTTCAGCATCGCGCGGGTCGCAAATAACGGTGTTCCAGTTAGTGGTGTCGGATTGGTAAATCGTGCCCCCGGCCTCGTCATAGAAGAAAGTTCCATCGGGGGTATCGTTAGTGTCGTCGCCGTTGCGGAAGCGGTCAGGGAAGATTTGGTAGATCACGGCATTCTTGACCCAATCGGGAGTGGCGTAATCCGGGTCATAGACGGTGAGTTGCCAGGCGTTATCCTGGCTCTCATCAAAAGTCTGGCCCCAGCCCCCGGTGCGGCCGCTGTCATCTTCGTAGTAATCGGTATCGGTGCCATCAATGGCGATAAAGCGATACCAATAGATAGTGGGTTCATCTCCAACCGGCAGTTTTGCCTCCCACCATTCATAAACGTCATCAGCCGCCACCCGCTGCATATTCATGATCGTTTGGGTGTTCTGGCGATCATCCCAAATGCGGACTTTCGCCCCGGTAAGGTCGTGGTTCGCAGCCCGCAGCCGGAGGGTCACCGTTACACCGGTAGTCACCGCCCCAAAGGGTGTGCGGTATTGCTCATCCCGGCTGTTGTGGCCTAGCTCGGTCCACCAGACAGCATTATCTGGGGACGCGCCGGGGCTTGAGACCTCTGGTATGGTGTAGGTTGCAAATACTTCCTGGGTAGTCCCATCTTCCCAACCGGTAGCCTGATCATCGGCAGGAACCGTATCATAGGCCCCCTTGGTTCCACCACCCTGGGTCCCCATAAATTGCAGGTTGATAGTGTCACCACCGCTAACACTGATGTCAGCAAAGGGAATCGTCACCCGCAATCCTTCCCCATCACTCCACGCTATGTTGGAGCTACCGGTGGCCGGTTGGACCGTGTTACCAATCCCACCCCAATCGGCGTCACCGCCGGTGTTCCAATCGGTACCATTCCAGGTGCGCATCTCGGTCCACCCGTTGCCGGCATCACCACCACTGAGGGTATTGTAGATATTGCCCCGGATAAAGTAGTCTGGCAGAATGGTGTTTGTTGTTACTACCGGCGCACTACCCAAATTTTGGTGTGTGGTGGTGTAGGCTAGGGTGATGGCATTGCCCCAAGGGTCTGTACTCCCCCCACCGGATTTAGTATCAATGACCAGCGCTATCTGCCCGGTTGATACGGTGGTGGTATAGGTGCTAGGGATAAAGAGGTGTAAGTTAGTGTGATCTGCCCATATATGCATCCGGGTCATATCGGTCCAATCAACACCGTTCCACCCTAAGTTCAAATCCTGGGCCGGGTCTACTGCCAAGGGCACGGAAACCAGGTTATTTTCCGTTGTGGCGTTACTCCATCCGGCCGATTGATTATCACTGGGAACCGTGTCATAGGCACCTTTTGTTCCCGGCCCACTTTGCGTGCTAAAGACTTGCAGATGGACATCCACGGGGTCTGGGTTGCCGATATCGGCCAGGGGAATTGCGAACTCAACACCGTGGGTATCACTGTAGGCGATCTTGCTTCCCACCATAGTGGGCTTGCCACCAATGCCACCCCAGTTGGTGCCGCTGCCGTCCCAGTCTACGCCGTTCCACGCGCGTAACTCTGTCCAGCCATTGTCCCCTCCACCTTCACCATTAGCAAGGTTGCCCCGGATAACATAATCGGGGAGCATTGTGGACAGGGTGTCAGCACCATCCACCGAGTCGTACTCGAATGTGATCGCATTGCCCCACGGGTCTGAACTCCCCCCGGCATTAGGATTGCCGTCAACATCCAGTACCAGGCCGATCTGTCCAGACGAAACGGTGCTGGTGTAAGCATACAGGGAAGCATAGACATACAGGGTTGTCGCATCTGCGGCTACATAGAGATCGGTTAAATCGGTCCAGTAGGTGCCATTCCAGCCCCCCGGTTCACCGAGATCGCCTTTAGGATCACTGGCAATCTTAACATAATCTGCGTCCAAAAGGCCATCCAGGACAATGGTGCCCGCATCGGCCCGTACCGGAAGTGGTTTTAAAGCTGGCGTGGCCAGCGGTGTCAGATAGCCCGCGACAAGCGCGAGCAGAACCAAAAACGAGAATACTTTGCGTTGCATAGAAAACCCTCCTAAAAAAGATTTATTCTATACCGGACAGAGGCTCGTCCGGCACAAAAAACACCCCTAATTTGAGATACTTAGCCTTCTGGTAACATTGGACTAGGCCAGGCTGCGTTTTTTTCTGTCAGTCGCGGTATGGGGCATTATCCGGTAGGACGTGGCTCTGTAGCGTGCAAGACCGGCTTGATCTCAATGTCTGATAATAACGCCTGCTTACAAGAAGTAAGCAGGCGTGTAGTTTTTTTTAACGACAGTTTTCCGGTGCCGGGTAGGCAATTGTGCCTTCCCAATAAGCAGTTTCTGCACCAGAAATCACCCCAATTTTAAGGGGATAAGCCTGGCAACGCTGCCATGTAAATTCAAAAATCCCGTCTGGCAATTCCGTGTCCTGTTGTAATGTGTCCCCCCGGAAGTAACGGTAGTTCCCGGTTCCACCTACTGCCTGGAGCTGGAGCTTAGCATACCATATCCCCTGCGTATCATCCTGCCAGAATGCCAACACCGGTTCCGCCAAAATCAAAGGTTCTTGAACCGTCTCTTCCTCGGCCATAGCCGCGACCGGGATAGTCGGTGTCGGGGTAATAATATCAGTGACTTCCACGTTAAACTTAATGGCACTTCCCAATTTTTGACCATCGGGTAATAAAATATGCCACGTAGATTCATAAGTTCCGACTTCCCCAGGTGTGTGAAGCGGAATAACGATCTGGATACGTTTACCGGGGTTAATAGCGTTGACCGGTGCCCTGAGATTCAGCGTCGGGGTAAGTATTTCCGGCGGGTTCAAGGGGTCACCCGATATATAGGCCAATTGTAAGCCGGTGGGCCAGGTACAATTCCCTGTGTTGCGCAAGGTAACATAGGCCAGGATTTCAGCATCGGGCGCCGCTATCTGCGGCTCGACCCGTGTGGCTTCGGCTTTGGCATTGGTCTCACAGACTTCCGGTATGGGAGTCGCTTTGGGTGTCGGCGTGGGTGTGGGGGTCGCTATCACCAGCGGGACCTTAACCGGTGTTTCCTCCGTCGCCGGCATCACCGGTGTGGGGGTGGCGGTGGGGACCTCACGGGCCGCTATTTGGGGCAGTCCGGCCAATGTCAACAATTGATTAAAAGGGATCGGCATACGTTCATCTAAGGCCCACCACCCGGCTAAGATAAAAGCGACTATAAATACCGGGGCCAATAAGACCCGGAGGAAACGCCTAAAAAATGAGGGGCGTTTCTTTTTCTGCTGTTCTAACGGTTCCACAATGGCCGACATCTGGAGCTTGTCGGTCTGGCTTACGGCGCCACTAGGTGTTATCGCCGTATCTTTTGTCAAGTCTTTGATCTCTGAAGTTGTTAACACGGAACGTTTGGAACGCATAACCATAGGGGTCTCATAACCTGTGGCATAACGTAAATCATTGGCCATTTCAGCGGCGGTTTTCGGACGCGCTTCTGGTTGCTTGGCCATAGCTTTGAGTATCACAGCTTCAAGTTCCGGCGGGAAATCAGGAATTTGTTCTACTATGGACTGTGGCTCATCATTGATATGTTGCATCACCATTCCCATTGGCGTATCGGCCACAAATGGCAATTGCCCGGTAGCCATATGGTAGAGGACAACGCCCAATGAGTAAATATCCGAGAGCGCGGTTCCCGGCTTCCCCAGACCGATTTCCGGCGCCATATAGGCCGGCGTGCCGACCATAGCTCCGGTTGCAGTCAGGGATGACAGGTCTATCATCTTGGCGATTCCGAAGTCGGTCAGTACAGCCTCATTGTCAGCCGTAAACATAATGTTGGCCGGTTTGATGTCGCGGTGGATCATACCGCGCTGATGGGCATAATCTAATGCCATTGCCAGCGAGATCCCTAGCCGTCCAATGTCGTCAGGGTTTAGCGGCCCATCTTGTAACCGGTCCTTGAGCGTTGCGCCGTCGATGTATTCCATAACCATATAATAGATCTCGAACTCTCCGCTGTGGTCGAAGTCGAAGACTTGGACGATATTGGGATGGCGAAGGGTGGCAACGATGCGGGCCTCACGCTCGAAGCGGACGACAAAGCCCTCATCCTCGGCCAAGAAGGGATGGAGAATTTTGATAGCCACCATGCGGTCTAGGCGGATGTGCTGTCCCTTGTAGACCTCGGCCATCCCGCCATGTCCGACATGCTCTATGATCTTATATTTCCCCAGCGTTTGCCCGACAATATAGTTAACGTTACTCACTGTTCGCTCCGTAGTTTACGTTGTTGCCCATAGAATACTTCAAATTCCCCTTCTTATAGGTTAAGCCTTAATTAGTATTATACAAGGTTATGTGTGTTCTGTATATTCGAGTTCTTGACAAGTATGGAGAAAAGTCCGCAATGCCTCCCAGGCCCGATCAAACTCCTCCGCTTGTACTAAGATGTGATCCCGTGAAAATGCCGCGACAGGGAAGATACTTATGCCTGCTTCGGCCAGGATTGCCGATAAGGTAGCTAAATATCCCACCAACCCCAGATCCAAGGGTAAGTCAAAGGTGATCAGGCGATAGGTAGGAGATTGCGCGATAATTTCTAACGGGTACTCAAGCTCTTCCCATGCCTGCTGTGACAAAACCAAGGTCAATTCATCTTTATCTAAGACTAAGGCTTTAAAAGGTGTGGTTAGTTTTACGAGTAAGCGCGCGGCTGCGGGTGCTTGCTGTTGGGGAAGGCGCAGAATTACATAATTCACTCCATCGGTAAACAAATGGGTCTGTTTCATAATATGTAATAAACCAGGTGGCAACTCCATAGCTCTCACCTCCCTTTGCAATCTTTGCATTTTGATACTCCTATCTAATTATACCCGTGAACAGACATCAGACAAACCTCATATATTGCGGGAAGTCTGGTATAATTTTAACGTATGGCTTTATTAAGTGGAACAGACCTAAGTAAATATTTCGGTGCGCAAGAAGTCTTCACGGGCATCTCTTTTGAGCTTCACGCGGGAGAATGTGTGGCCTTGGTGGGTCCCAATGGCTGCGGCAAGAGTACCCTGCTGGAGATCGCGGCAGGTGTTCTTGAACCGGACAGCGGGACCCTTACTATGGCACGCGATATACGTCTCGGTTATCTGCCCCAGATCCCAAATTTTGAAAGCGGGAACACGCTTTGGGAAGCTATGATAGCTGTTTTCAGCACGTTATCTGCGCAGCAACGTGAATTACGCCGCCTCGAAGCAGAGATGACAACGGCCAACGCGACGGAGCAAGAAGACCTAATGGACCGTTATGGCAAGTTACTGGATGCCTTTGAGCAGGCCGGCGGCTTTACCTATGAGTCACGTATTGCCCAGGTATTGGGCGGGCTAGGTTTCCCGAAAGAGCAATTTGACAGTCCGGTATCTTACCTCAGCGGGGGCGAGAAGACCCGCGCGCTGCTGGCCCGGCTCTTGCTTGAGGAGCCAGAACTGTTATTGCTGGATGAGCCGACCAACCATTTGGACCTGGAAGGTATTGAATGGTTAGAGGACTATCTTAATCACTGGAAAGGAGCGGTCATTGTTGTCGCTCACGACCGGGCGTTCCTCGATGCAGTTGCGCTGCGCGTTTGGGAAATGCAGAACCAACATTTGGATATGTACCGGGGAAATTACACGGCCTATATAGCGCAAAGAGCCGAGCGCAGGGCGCAGCAATTAGCGGCGTACAAAGCGCAACAAGCGCACATTGAAAAAACCGAGGAATATATCCGGCGTTATATGGCCGGGCAACGCAGTGCAGAAGCTAAGGGCCGGCTCAAGCGGTTAGAACGTGAAGAGCGTCTTAACCGGCCCCAGGAACAGCAGAGCATAAATATCGACCTGCAATCCACACTGCGCAGTGGGGATTTAGTATTGGGCCTTTATAACCTGGGAGCCGGATATGAAGACGGAGAGCCTTTGGTCTTTGTAGAAGAGGTTGAGGTACACCGAGGCCAACGGGTGGCGATTGTAGGGCCAAATGGTTCCGGGAAGACGACCTTGCTGCGCACAGTCCTGCGTGAGATCAAGCCCCTCATGGGGCGTTTTCGCATCGGGGCCGCGGTACGTCCCGGCTACTTTTCCCAGATACAGGGCCACCTTAACCCGGAACATACAGTGCTCGAAGCTGTGCTGGCTGCCGGTATGGTATCGTTGGCCGAAACACGTTCTTTCCTGGCCCGTTATGGTTTCCGTGGTGATGATGTTTTCAAGAAAGTTGGAGTTCTATCGGGGGGAGAACAGGCCCGGGTTGCCCTGGCTATTTTAGCCTTAAGGAAGGCGAATTTCTTAGTGTTAGATGAGCCGACGAACCACTTGGATATACCCTCGCAAGAGATATTACAGGATGTGCTGACTCATTTTGAAGGGACCATTTTACTGGTGAGTCACGACCGGTATCTGATCCGTTTTATAGCGACCCATGTATGGGCCATCGCTGAGGGAGAACTAAAAATCTTCCCCGGTTATGCGGCTTACTCTGACTGGCATCAGAGATTACGCGAGAACTCCCCAGGACAGAAGAAGGCCGCGAAGGAACAAGCCCGTGTTGAATATGAGACTAAACGCCAGACCGAGCGCGAAACACAGCGCAAACTGGAACGCCAACAAGCACGTATCAAGGAATTGGAAACCCAGATTCACACCCATGAATCCCGGATGCAAGAGTTGTTAAACGCTTTAGATGCCGCCGGCCGCGCCCAAGATGTCGGACGTGTGACAAAATTGGGTGCTGAATATCATCAAGTAGAAGCCACTTTAAACCACTTGTTAGAACAGTGGCTTGAGGTCGCCGATACCTCCCTAAACTAGGGCTTAGGCAAAAGTATCTTATGCCAAAAGTAGCGTCAAATTCCAAGCATTCCTTCTCCGGGCCTTATCGTATTGGGTTGACGGGGAATATTGCGACCGGTAAATCCACCGTGGGACAGATGCTCATGGCTTTAGATGCGGAGTTTATTGATGCCGATAAGGTCACACATAAGGTTATCGAACCGGGCGGGGCCGCCTATGATATTGTAGTCGCTATGTTTGGGACCCAAATCCTGACTCCCGATGGCTATATTGACCGTAAGAAGCTCGGCACCATCGTATTTAAAGACCCCGCATCATTAACCTTGCTCGAAGACTTAATCCATCCCAGGGTCATTGCCGTCATTGATGATAAAGTCGCCAGAAGCCACGCCCCCGTAGTGGTGGTGGAAGCTATCAAGCTTCTTGAAAGTGGCCTGGCCGATACCTATGATGCAATCTGGGTCACCACATGCTCCAGAACCACCCAATTGAAACGGTTGATGAATGCGCGCCATCTCAACAAGTCCGATGCTATACAACGGATTGAGGCCCAACCGGCCCCGGACGCGAAGCTGGCACAAGCGGATGTGATTATTGACACTGACGGGACCGTCACAGCTACCAAGGCACAGGTGTTGCGGGCCTGGAACAAGATTATGGCCGGTCAAGAACTTTGAAGACTACAAAAGTCTTACTGGGCTATAGCTTTGGCCTAAACCGTATCTTAACGGGTGAAAGTTTGCCTTATAAGAGAGCTATTAAGACTTTTGTAGTCTTGGCGATGCGGAGGCTTATGCTTATATGAAAAAATCTACCCTTAATCTCTCGGCAGAAGAGCAATCCTGGCTGGCCGGGGATGGCGGCCCGGCTCTAAAACGGGCCGTGGAGATTATCGTTGCCCTGGGCAATATCTACGGAGCCACGCGCCTGATCCCGGTTAAAAGTGTCCAGATTTCGGGGGTCTCTTATCGTAATCTCGGCCAACCGGGATTGGATTTTCTACAGCGTTGGGCTGCTGAGGGGGCAAAAGTACGAGTTCCTACAACCCTTAATCCTACCGCTATGGATATGGAGAACTGGGCAGCACAAGGGTTCTCCGGTGAATTCGCGCAGAAGCAGCAAGCTGTTGTCGCAGCATTTTCTCAGATGGGAGTGGGTGGAGGACATCCGGTTCCCACTTGTACCCCCTACTTAGTCGGCAATGTCCCGGCTTTGGGGGATGATATAGCCTGGGCCGAATCCTCGGCGGTTGTTTATGCTAATAGCGTCCTGGGAGCACGCACCAACCGTGAGGGCGGGCCGGGTGCAGTAGCGGCGGCAATCACAGGCCGGACGGCAGCTTATGGGCTGCATCTTGTGGAGAACCGGCTGGCAACGTTAAAGGTCGAAGTCAAGGCACAGCCCAGGACAATCTCGGAATACAGTGCCCTAGGGGCTTTAGTAGGGCAACAAGCCGGTAAGCAGATCCCTTACTTTGTGGGGTTGCCTTTAGAACCGGGGTCGCCATTGGCGTTAGAGAAGCTTAAGGCTTTAGGGGCCGCTATGGCCGCCACCGGAGCTGTGGCCCTGTACCACGTTGAGGGGATTACACCCGAAGCCCGTAACGCGCCTATGCTTGCCACAGCACATCAGACACTGGTGATTGATGATTACCGGCCAGGCTATGCATTGCTGAGTGACCCGGTAGCTAAGATTGACCTGATCTGGGTTGGGTGTCCCCATAGTTCCCTGGCCGAAATTGCCTGGGTGGCGGAAGCTCTAGCCGGACGGAAGTTAACCATACCGCTATGGGTAACGTGCGCCCGTCCGGTCAAAGAGTTAGCCCTCCAAAAAGGTCTCGTGGATATTATTGAGAGCGCGGGGGGACAAGTGTTCTCTGATGCCTGTATGTCTATCGCGCCGGTGAAGTCCCTGGGGTTTAATGCTGTGGCAACACCCTCTGCTAAAGCGGCTTTCTATCTACGCAACTTAGCCGGGGTGCTGGCCCGCTTTTGCTCCCTGGAACGCTGTATTGAAACAGCACTAGACCAAGGCCGGGAGGTGTGATATGATGGATACTCCGGATTTTGTCTTTACAGGACGGATTATTAAAGCGGGAACGGCTGCCGGTCGCGCTTTAGTCTCTTCTGAACCTATCGGCTTCTTGGGCGGTGTCGATGGGGAAACCGGTGTTGTAACCGAGAGGGGGCATAGTTTAGAAGGGCAGTGTGTGGCCGGTAAAATACTGGTCTTTCCCAGTGGGAAAGGCAGCACGGTCGGCTCCTATATCCTATATCAATTATCTGTGAACGGTGTCGCCCCCGCCGCACTCATCAACGCCGAGACTGAGCCTATTGTTGCGGTGGGCGCCATTATCGGTGAAATACCGATGGTTGATCAGATTCCTATTGAGAAAATCCGTGCTGGTGACTATGTCCAGATATCTGATGCTATTGTGGAAATATGGAGAAATTCTTAATGTGGCTTTTCTAACCGTATTTTTATTGACAAGCCAAGAAGATTCTTATATAATTAACTCACAATTAACAAAGTGTTAAGGGATTTTATCTCTCGGGATCCGGCTTAAAAAACGCAAAGCGATGAAGCGCATAATGCGAAGTAAGGCGGGGTAACCGCCATAAGTCCGCTATAATCCTGAGAGATTTTTTTATGCCCTCAGTTTTTTGAAGCCCTCAGTATTTGGCCCGGTCCTTTCTGACCGGGCCGCTTCTTTTGTAGCACTATCTACTTAATCACTCCCGCAGTATAAGGGGTAAGTATACTTGGTAAGCCTGCACTGTGATGCGCCGGTAGTCGGTCACCGGAGCCGCAGTGCAGTAATTCTCCACTCCTAGAGTGACGGTATAGGTCTGGGTTGTATGAGTCAGCGGGTAGGTATGGGTGATTGTTTGTTGGTGCGCGGTCGTCCCATCCCCTAATGTCCAGATATAAGTTAGGGGCGGACTTACAATATAGGTCCCCGGCCCGGTTATATTTGCCGTTAATGTTATCCCTTCCCCGGCTTGTAATGCTCTATTGGGAAATACCGCTATATGGACCGCTGTGGGGGCAATACAGCCGATACTAAGATTGATGGGGATGGTAATATTGGGAGTAGGCCGGCTATTACTGTTAATACGGAGGGTGGTGGTATAAAACCCCTGGCTTAGCTCGGTGGTATTGATATAGATACCTAGCTCCTGTTGTGTTTGTGGGGCGAGCGGTTGCCACAAAGTCCCGCTGTGTTCAACGGTGAGCCACTCTTGTGGCGGCATAATCTCATAGCTCCAGTCGAGAGGGAGATTGCCGGTATTGCTGATTGTCAGGGTGGCGGTGTGTTTCTCACCAGACTTTAGAATAGCATTAATTTCTTGAGGGCTGACTTCCAGCACGGGGGCGACGACCGTGATCACACGGGTCACCGAGACAGAACCGGCACAGTTAGTGGCAGTCAGTAGCGCCGGGTAATTCCCATGCGCAGCATAGGTGTGGGTGAGCGTTGCCCCTGTAGTCAAAGTCCCCGGCATAAGTTCCCAGGTATATGTTAAAGGCTGCGTTCCCCCCTCACTAGTGGCCGTAAATATTACCGTATCTCCTGGATAGGGCATGAGTGGCGAATAAGCGAATTCCAGGTTCTCTGCCAGCCGACAAGGGTCCAACTGAATATCTAGCGTGGTGGTATGGCCTTTGGTAATAGTCACATATTGAGGAGATGCAGGGATATAGCCTGGGGTTGATGCGGTAACGCTATAGGTACCGGGAAGTAACGTTAAGCTATATACACCTTGTACATTGCTGTACGCTGTCCATTGAGTTTCTGTACCGGATACAGCCGTGACGGCTACGTTGTCTAAAGGAGTATCAAGATGGTTTTTCACGGTTCCAGACAGTTGCGCTGTCAAGACATATTGGATCGCCGCGCCAATATCTAGCCGGCCCCATCCATACACGGAGTTAGGAATTGTATTTTCCGGGTCTCCACATTGAGCACTGTAGCGCGGTAGCGTTGTGCCGTTTAGAATCTCCTCCGTCTGAGATAACTGTCCTTTTAATTCCGGCATCGCTGACCACAGCAGAGCGATAGCTCCGGCAACATGAGGGGCGGCCATTGATGTACCGGATTTCGTCCCGTAACTGTTATTGAGCACACTGGAATAGATGGTATCGCCCGGTGCAGAAATATCCGGTTTCATACGCTGGCTCCCGTCAATTATGACAACGCCCCGACTGCTAAAATTGGCGATGGAGTCCCCATCATTAGTCGCACCAATAGTGTAAGTCGCGTCGTAGAGCGCGGGGGGAGCATCAATAATCTGGCAGGTGGGACCGCTATTGCCGGCCGATGCCACAACCATAATGCCAGCAGCGCGCACCGCCTCAACCGTATCTTGTAGCGTATCCCAGTCACAGCCCTCATAAGGGGGGCAAGTCCAGGAATTGTTAATCACATCCGGGGCCATATCCGGTCGCCCCTCTGCCGGGGTTCCACCTAGTGGATAAGGAGCCAGGAAGAACTCAAAGCACTCCATATAAGTGGCCGGTGTCCCTACGCCACTATCCATATTGCGGCACCCTATCCATTTGGCCCCCGGAGCAACCCCGATCCGGTGTTGACCCCCATCATCACCGACTATTGAACCCATCGTGTGGGTCCCATGTCCGTGGTCATCACAGGGAACCGGCGAATCCGCCGGGCAGATATTATTAAGGGTGTGGATTGCATCATGCCAGTTGTAGTTATGGTCCGCTGTCTCACCGTCCCAACCTCGGTATTGAGATTTGATGGCCGGATGGTCCCATTGATAGCCGGTATCTTGCCCGGCGATAACTATATCTTGTCCTGTATAACCCAATGCCCAGACCTGGGGCGCGTTGATGCGGGAGATATTCCATTCGATGCCATTTGTATCACTGGGGGCGCGCTGTTCTTCAACTACAGGTTCTGGCAGCCTCACTTTGGGGTTCGGTATAATACGGGCCACATCGGTACGGTTAGCCAGTGCCGCTATAGTTTCTGCGGTCCCTTCTACATGGAGCGCATTGGTAATATAGAAAGCATGATAGGGTATTGCATTATCATCCAGCCAGCGGCGTATTTCCTGTTGATTGACCTGTGCATATTGCCACAGTGTCTCATAAACGAAACGGGTTTTAGCTTCCTTGGTCGTGTAAGACTCGGCTGCGCTCAGGTCGGCTTGTCCGGCGAGAATGACCAAGAAGTCGGTTTTTCCTGCGCTCTGCGCGGTGGCCCAGACTTGTGGCGCAACTTTAACTTGCAGCGCGGCTGGTGGTTCGGATGCGCTGACCCGGATTGTACTTAGTCCCAATACTACAATAAATCCTATGGTTAGAATTGTAAACCAACGACGCATCTATCAGCCTCCACTTTCACCTACCGGGCAGGTTTAGTTTTTTGTGAGCACTTACTCTTTAGTCTCGTTAACCGGCGATTCTGTAGAGAGTAGTTTGTACCCTTTCCCACGTTTTGTGTATAACTTGTAGGGTGCACCCAATTTTATCAGTGCTTTGCGCAGCCAATGGATATGGACATCAAGGGTGCGCGTGTCTCCCATATAATTAGTCCCCCAGACTTCATGCATCAGGCGGGAACGGGATAGTAATTCTTCTGGTGAATTTAAAAAGGCCAGCACTAAGGCGGCTGCTTTTGGTGTTAGGGGAACTTGGTGTGATTCCCAAAATAGATAACGACCATCTCTATCTAATTTTAATTCACCCCATTCTA
>JAFGKB010000123.1 GCA_016928755.1 Anaerolineae bacterium
ATCACCGGCTAAACCGCATTTACAGGAGGCGCGTAAGTCTTTTGATGCGGGTGAGCCAGAAGAGGCACTACGGCATTTAACCTCTGGTTTTATCGCAGATTCAGCTTATGAGCCGTTGTACGAGTTAGCGGCTGAATGTCTGCGCCAGTTGGATAGTGAGGATGCGGCGCAACTATTTGATACTGCCTATACAAATTTTAAATCCGCGGAGTCGTTCTATCGACTTGGCTGTCACTTTGTTGATGAGCAGCACCATCAGTTGGCCAATGCTTTCTTGGAGCGTGCCCACAAACTAGCACCTAAAAACCTTGACATAGCTCTCGAACTTGCTCTCTCTTATAATAGTTGCTTAGAACCGCTTAAAGCAAGGAATTTACTATCTGGGATGAACCTGCGGGAGAATTTCTGGGCGACTTATGAATTTATGTGGTCTTCTCTATTATGCAATCAATTCCAGGACGTTGCTGAGTTCGTAAATAACGGGCGTAAAAGCGTGATGATGGTTAATGTTGATGAGGAAACACGGAGCGGGGTGCTTTTTGCTCTCAATAAACTCGAAGAAGTCCAGAATCGTTTACGGGCATTCCCGAATCCTGAACCCTTGATCCAGCATTGGCACTTTATCCAATATGGGGCCGCTATCCTGGATTATTTCGATAACCGGACAGCCGATGAGGGTCTGTCTGTTGCCGGTGGACGGTGGGTGGCATTCTGGGCTTCATATGCTAACATTCTTATGGTTTTGTATAAGTTAAGACGTTACCTTGAGGTACTGGACCGTTATCCTCTGCATGTGGCCGGGTTAGAGGATCGCGACTCTGAAATTATCGGGCGTGCTGCCGCTGGCGTTTTAGACCTGCCTTTTGTATTTGCTACTCGTGAGATAATGCAAGAGCCGGATGTGCTTATCGTCGCTTTCGATAACCGCCAATTGCGCTTTACGGAACTTCAATACGTAGAAAAAGCTCAGACACTCTTTGCCCTAAACTTGCATTGGTTACTTGATGCTGGTCCTACTCCTGATGTTGCCGGGGTGATGAGTCAATCCTACTCGCCCCCTTGGAGTGGGGATATGTTGCGTATTGACCCTGAGACCCGTAAAATGACACGCTCTGAACCTGATACCCGGCCTGTTGTGCAAATTGTGGCCGACTTGCTCGCGGCTGAACCGGAAACAGATCCCCGCTTTGACGAAATTATGGACTTCTATCGTATCCGAGCCGAATATCTCAAAGGTGGCAGCAAAGATACCCGTATTCGACTTCCCTTCCGCACCGATAGCCCCATTCCTGGCTCATATTTTAGTTAGGAGATTGGTTAGTGGCAGAGTCAAATACATATCTTAAAAGCATCATTGAGGGTAATTTTAATGCAAGGAGATATTAAATATGTTTTGGCGCAAGAAAAAACATCAAATTGTTGGTGATTCCTGGAATATGTATGCTTACCAATATGGTGATGGCAATCAGGCCGTAATCAGTTTTGATACCAGCTTAGCCAGTGAGGAGCACCACGAGGGCTATAACACTTCTATGCGTGTTATAGTCTATATCCCCCTTGAGTGTGTTATGGCAAATGGTTTGCCGGCACGCCAGGCATTGCCAGAACTGGATAATATTGAACAACGTTTGGTAGAATCATTGGAGAAAGGCGCTGTTGATTGTAAACTTGGTGGCCGGATGACCTATGGGGGGATGCGCGAGTTTGTTTTCCAGGTTGAGGATATAGAAAAGTTTCGGGACAGCGCCACCTCACTTTCCTCTAGTGTTGTGGATTACAAGGTGGAACTGCGGGAGCAGGAAGGATGGGGTTTCTTTGACCAAAAGGTCCGGCCTTCACCGGTATTCTGGCAACAAATCAAAGACCGCGAAGTTATCGAACAACTTATCCAAGCCGGGAGTGACCCACAGGCGATTCATAATCTGGAACACACATTTGTTGGTGATCCAAAAATTCTTAAACGGCTTAAGGGGGAGTTGATTACTAATGGTTTTGAATTGGTTTCAGATGCAGGGGATACATTGGTAATGAGCAAGGGGTCTAAACTTGACCTCAACCAGGTTTTTGGCCTTACCAGTAAACTATCGGGTTATTGTCGTCATTTAGGCATTAGCTATGATGGCTGGGGGGCAATGGTCGTGAAATAAATCTTTATTGATAACGCTTGAAATAGTATGTGAGGCGTGTTATTATTTGTATAACTTGCGGGTGGTCATACAAGAAAATGGTTGAGTTTTATTGATAGGTGGGTGGAGGTAAATTAATGCCGTTGTTTGGACCACCGAATATAGAGCAACTACAAATCGATAAGGATGTCGCCGGGTTAATCAATGCACTCAGTTATGAAAAGGACTGGCATATTCGGCAGCAAGCTGCTGGTGCGCTAGGTCAATTGGGACATGTGCAGGCTGTTCTGCCTCTTATTGAGGCTTTACGTGATGGTTATTGGCCGGTGCGGCAGTCTGCTGCCGCAGCTTTAGGCATGATCGGTGATCCCCGCGCTATTGATCCCTTGGTGGCGGCCTTAAAGCAGGCGGATGCCACGTTACGGTTGGCGGCGGCTGAATCCTTGAGCACTTTAGGTTGGCATCCTAATACCCCGGCCTTGCGTGCTACATGGTATGTTGCGACACGGGAATGGGGGCGTTGTGTGGCGCTGGGGCCGGCGGCTACGCGCCCCTTGATTACTATCTTACGGGACTGGAACCCTCAAATTCGCAGTACTGTAGCAAAAGCATTAGGGCAATTGTCCGATCCCCAGGCGGTTGTCCCTTTGGTGGATTTATTTTTTGATACAGACCCCCAGGTACGCCGGGCAGTGATAAAGGCGTTATGTAAGATCGGTGAACCGGCTGTTAAGCCTTTAATAACCGTTTTAGCCAAGGGGGGCGGTAATACACCTGGTATGGCGGCTGAGGCTTTAATCTGTATTGGCGGCGCTGCACTGGATTTGTTGCATAAGGCATTTCATATTTACTTTGATGATTTACCTTTTCAACTTGCCGTTATTGATATATTGGGGCGAATTGGGGATAATTGGTCGGTAGAGCCATTGTTGGATGTGGCTCACTCTCACTATAAACAGTGGTCCCGTATGCGTAAGCCTCCTCTGGGATGGACATCTGCGGATTGGGATAGCCGTCCAGACCGTGATTTTAAGCGTGAAAATGACCATATAGAAGTATTTAGAGCAGCTTTAGCGGCTGCGGTTAGAATCCAGCCGGAGGGAAAGGAGGCTGTTATCCTCTTAGCTCTCCAGCAACCAGTTCGTCATGAAGGTAGTCTGTATGCTGAGTCGCTTAAGGTTCTGGGCGATATCGGTATACAATTAGAAGATGCTATTCCTACCGCGTTGCAATCTGATAATCCTGACCTGCGTTTTGCTGCGGCGCGGGAGTTAGAAAAAATCGGTAAAGTAGCCGCTGTGGAGCCGCTTATTGCTACTCTCCATGATGTTCATGTGGAGGTGCGCCTGGCCGTTGTCCGTGCTCTTGAGCGGATTGGGGATGAGCGGGCTATTAGTGCTCTTGTTGAAGTTCTCTTTGATACAAGTTCAGAGGTCCGGCGCGCTGCTGCCCGGGCTTTAGAGGGCTTAAATACCCCACTTATTATTGATCCCATAATTGTCGCTCTCCAAGATGACGATGTGGAAGTCCGGCATATTGCAGTGCGTACTCTAAGACGGATTGGCGGGGAGCGATCTTTAGAGGCCCTGATTACCAGGTTAGATGATGCGGACTTTGGAGTTTGTCGTGCAGTTGTTGACGCGGTAGCGTGGATTGGTGGCGGGCAAGCCTTGGCGGCCTTGATAGACGCACTTGAATACCACCCTGATGCAGAGATGCGTCAAGTCATCATCCGGGCACTTGCGGATATGGATCGCCCGGCTGATGTATCAAAGCTAGTGGATAGCTTGATACATCAATTGAATGCCGCTGAGTCTGTGATCAGGGTTGAGGCAGCTTGCGCGTTGGGCCGCATTGGTGATAAACGAGCTGCCGAGGCCGTTATTCGGGTGATGTTCCAGGATAATCATACTCCTTGGTCGCCAGCTTGCTTTGAAAAACTCTTTGGCGACTATGCAAATTTGATCTCACGAGCTGCTTATCGTGTTCTTGGTGACAGACGTGAATCCAGTAAATATCACAAACTGGACCTGGTAGAAGCTGTCTATAGATTGAGCAAAATCAACACCCCGGTATCTAGCAATATCCTTTATAAAGTCTCCCAGCGAGAAGAGTATTTCGGTGCGTCAAGTATTGAGGATTGTAAAATGGTGGCCCACAATGCTTTACTGCAACGTGGTAATCCCTCCTATGATGCTTCTACCTATCTCAATGAAAAAGCTTGGGAACTCCCGGAGATGGTTTAATATCCTACCTACATTTACTATCCGGTCACTACAAAAACAGGGTTGACACTTACCCCAGTTTGCGTATCAACATATGCAACTTCATACTTCTCCCGGTTTTGTTTATCAATGGCCTCGATAAACAAAACCAGCGTAATCTCATTTAATCCCAATTGCCCGCCATAACGAGCCGCTTGTTCTAAGGCCAACTTATAAGCTCGTAAATTTGCATAACTTTTAATCTCGATTGCGTATTGCTGCCCTACGTATTCAATCAGTAAATCGACCTTTCCATTGCCCGTAGGAAACTCAGGTATAACTCGTCCGTTATAGTTTTCCAGGAAGCTGATCAGATAACGGTAGAGATTGAAATGGTATACTGCTTCAAAGATACGCATATCTGTCTGGCGACGTGGCACATCCTTCAATAGCCAATCACGGTTCTTTTGTAGATATTGCTCATAATATCGGAGTAAGTTTCTTAAATCAAGCATTGTGTTTGTGATGGTATCGCTTAAATCTGCAAAAGGTGGGATTAATTGCCCCGTATCACGGAATAAAGTGCGTGCGAAATAATTGAATAACCGCTTTTGTATAAAAGGACAGGGAAACTTCACATATTGCTTAGTCGGTGTTGCCTGTTCCCAATCGATCACGCCGTTGAGGTACAAGTAATTGAGATAGGGATCGTCATAGGTAAAAGCCAGCTTCTCCTGGGTGCGGAACAACTCTAAAACTACACCTATATAAGGTTCCTGGCGTGCCTTACTGATGATGTTGACAACATTGTTGTTGGGGAGAACATTAAGGGCCAGGGAGTAGGTACTCTCAAAATCTTCGCTTGTAATGGGTTGGCTATGCTCCTCATTATAGGTTTCGGTAATTAGCTCCCCTAACCAAGATACCAAACCTGGCTGTCCTTGGGTCTCATCGTAGATGCGGTCAATAACTGCCGGTTCTATAGTTTGCCCGCTTTCCTCTTCGTACCAGTGATACATAGTTAAAACTTCATCATAGGTAAGATTGGGGATATGTAAGCTGTGCTGGATATTGAAAGGGGAACCTCTTTCATTTTCAATTCCCAGAACTGACCGTACACCAATTAGTGCCAGGCTGTGGAGTAAGTAAGTTTGTTGTTCTTGGGAAATCCCTGCCCCATCCCGTTGGGTGTTGTAAATGTTGCGAAACATACCGGCTAATCCGCTAATGGCATCTTCTGCCAATGCGTCAAATTCATCCAGAATTAGGATTAGAGGCTTTTTTAGATAGCCACCTCTGAAAACTTCCGGTAATTTGTCCAGGCTACTCACCGTCAGTTCTTGGAGCTTCAACTGTTGAGCGATTTCCTGACCTAACCATTGTGCAATCCTGTCTACATCCTCAACCATTTTCAGATGCTCGAGATTAAGTTTAAGTACATCAAATCGCTCGTCTTTATGTAACTCCCAAAGCACTTGTTGCATAATCCATGTTTTGCCGGTCTGCCGGGGTGCCCAGACGGTTATATAATGTCCACTCCTGGATAAACTTGTACCTACAAGTTGGGTGTAGATATAATCAATTAAATCCTGTCGTGGTACATAATAGTGGCTCTCTTTGTCAATTGGACCATAAGACCAAAACCTGCGCATCTTACCTTCCTTTGCCGTTGGTCGTACCCTAACCTAGTAAGGGAATTGTAACACGCCTTAACCTGCCTTGCAACCTATATCCGAGAAGTTGCTTGACTTTATAACTAAAAAGCCTGGTATTCTCTTTAAAGAGCAACCAGGCTTTTTATATTTTATACCCCTGCCGCGAGTCGAACGCGGGCCACCGGCTTCGGAGGCCGGTACTCTATCCATCTGAGCTACAGGGGCGTATGAATTAGTACTTGTTAAGTATACATGAGCATTAATAACGCCTTTTTATGATAGCCTAACTTAGCACTTTGTCAAGCTACATCCGCGCCTCACGCCTCACGTTTTCACTCTTTACACTTCCCCTCCCTGATGTATAATTCCTATTGCTATGTTTTGCCAGGAGGCACAGATGCGGGAACGATTTATACTGCTCACCCTTTTAGTTTTGACACTTAGTCTCAGTGGTTGTGTGGGTCTATCCGCGCCCTTCAGTGATGATTTCTCTGATCCTGCCAGTGGGTGGGGCGCATCTTCTCATGAAACCTATGTCCGTGGGTACCAGCAGGGGCGTTACTTAATCCAGATTGATGTTCCCCAATGGTTTGTCTGGTCCTACGCCGGCAAGCGCTATAAGGATGTTGCCATTGACTGTGAGACCCAATCTGAGGGCACACCAGATAACCATTATGGCATTATGTGCCGTTACACCGAGGGAAACTTTTACTATTTCGCTATTAGTTCTGACGGCTACTATGGTATCTATCGCCGTCTGGATGGCGGTGACCTGGAACCGCTTACCGGTCCTGCTATGCTGCGCTCATCTCGTATTGTTACCGGCGGTGGCGTCAACCGGCTCCTGGCCGTTTGTGATGGCGATAACCTGAAGTTCTATGTGAATGGGGAACTGATTGCCGAGGCGGAGGATGATGCTTTGTCCAAGGGCGATATTGGCTTAGCCGCAGGTACTTTAGAGCAAGGGGGGACTGTGGTTTGGTTTAAGGATATTGAGGTCACTGACCCTAATAATGATGAATAATATGCTACGAAACATAGTACGATTTCTTATAACTGTGCTGGCTTTGGTAGTTCTCAATGGGTGTTCTGGGGCTGTAGAACCCTGGAACGAGCCTTTTGATACAGTTGGCGACTGGCAGCTTGAGTCTGATGCCTCGGCCTCTGTGGAGATTACCGGGGGCAGACTACTGATCAATATCCTGGTTCCCGGACAGATCGCCTGGGCCTCTATAGAAGAGCGTCCCCTTTCTGATTTTCGGCTGACTGTCGAGGCTGCCCAGGAAGCCGGTCCAATGGATAACGAGTATGGTGTTCTGCTCCGTATGGAAGATGATGTCCGGTTTTATGCCTTCTCTGTCAGTGGTGATGGCTATGTGCGGATCGCTCTCTATGAAAATGAGCAGTGGACACTCCTGGGGCAGGATTGGACTGCCAGTGATGCTGTGCATCAAGGTATGGCAACTAATGTATTGGGCGTGGATGCAAACGGTGAGCAGCTTACCTTCTCCGTCAATGGTGAGGTTGTGGCCCAGCTCAGTGATGCTACCCTGACAAAAGGCGGCATAGGGCTTTATGCCGGTGCTTTTAACGAAGCTGGTGTAGAAGTCGCATTTGATAATTTACAAATTGAACCCCTCCCTTAGCTAGTGTTCCCTGTGGGGAATTTGGGGGTGGGGTGAGGTCATTTCAAAGGATAAAGGGCCTGACAGAGGCCCTATTTTTATGAAGATTTATCTCGAATCTCTGGGCTGTCGTTTAAATGCTGCTGAAATCGAGAGCTTGGCTCGGCAATTTGCCGGAGTTGGTTGTGAGGTTATTATGCAGCCGGAGACAGCGGATATTATAATCTTAAATACCTGTGCGGTGACGGCCCAGGCTTCTCGTAAGAGTCGTCACCGGTTGCGTACCCTGGCCCGGCGCAGTCCCCAAGCTAAGTTGGCCGTCATTGGCTGTTGGGGTACTGAGCTTCCCCATGTGGCTGCGCAGTTGCCATCTGTACACTGGGTGATCCCCAATGTGGATAAATTCCGTGCTGTAGAAATTGTCACCGGGTGTGTGCCAAGCGATAAAAAACAGGTCGCGTGGGAACCGGGACGCTGGGGCCATACCCGTGCCTTTGTCGGTGTGCAGGATGGCTGTGACCATCACTGTACCTATTGTATTACCCGTGTTTTGCGTGGTCGCGGGCGTAGTTTGCCGTTAGTGCAAGCTGTAGAAGCTGTACAAGAGCGCGTCGCCAGGGGAGCGCAAGAGGTTGTCCTTACCGGTGTCAGTTTAGGAGCCTATGGTCAGGACCTTGGCCTGGAAAATGGCCTGGCACAGTTAGTGGCTGCAATTTTGCAAGATACTGAGTTGCCGCGTTTACGCTTGTCTTCTGTTGAGCCTTGGGATGTGGATGAGAATCTCCTCTCATTATGGGAGAACCCCCGTCTGTGTCGCCAGTTGCATCTTCCCCTTCAAGCCGGTACCGACTTGGTCTTGCGACGTATGGGCCGCCGGATAACCACCGCTGAGTTTGCTCACTTGGTGGACTTCGCCCGTGAGGTTTCCCCGGCTATAGCTTTGACCACTGATCTGATTGTGGGCTTTCCCGGTGAGACTGCGGATGATTTTACTGCTAGTATGGTCTTTGTGGAGCGGATGGCCTTTGCCCGGTTGCACGTTTTCCCTTACTCCGAGCGAGAGGGAACCGCGGCTCTGCGTCTGCCGGGTGCTGTCTCGCCTATAGTCCGTAAGGAGCGTGCCGCCCGTATGCGTGACTTGGGTGAGCGGCTAAGCCGTCTTTATCACACACGCTTTATGGGACAGGTCTTGCCCGTATTATGGGAACGGCGCGACCGTGCGGGACGTTGGCGGGGCTTAACCGATAACTACCTGGATATTGCGACCAAAACTCCAGTTATAGCAGACCTCTATAATCACATCACCCCCACGCGCTTGTTGAGCCAGGAGCGCAGTCTCATCTACGGGGAGGTGGTCACATCGCCTTGAGCTTAACGCCTAAAACCAGGCAGCGACTTATGCTTCTGGTAATATTGTTGCTGGCGGTTGTGTTGCGATTTTGGGAGCTTCCTCAACTTCCCCGTGGCATTGCTCATGATGAGGTTGCCGAAGTGCTGATTGCTCGTGATATTCTTAAGGGGCACCATGCCCTCTTTTTCCAGGAAGCTTATGGGCAGGAGCCGCTATTTCTCTATCTTGTGGCTGGTGCTATGGGCATCTTGGGTGAGAATGTGTTGGCTTTGCGTTTTGTCTCTGCTTCTGTTGGTTTGTTAACTGTTGCCGCCGGGGCACGGTTGGCCCGGCGGTTGTTTGATCTCCAGGTTGCCTTAATCACCGCTGCGGGATTGGGTGTTATGTTATGGCCTGTCTTTTGGAGTCGGGTGGGTCTGCGCGGAATGACGCTCCCACTGACAATGTGCCTGGGTTTTGAGTCTCTGTGGCGCGCATTACATACTCCCTCTCACTCCTCTGAAAAT
>JAFGKB010000124.1 GCA_016928755.1 Anaerolineae bacterium
CATTGATAATTTCGTCGATAATGGTGATCTCCACCATGCGTGGGTCATCCCGTGGCGCATCGTCAATGGTCTTACCCCCGGTGAGTTGTACGTGAGTCAAATAGTCATACCCCACATAACCATCGCCAGAGCCACGCAAGGTCACAGATTGAGGCCGAAAACCGGGAGCAGAAGGCGGACCACCGTGAGACGGTGTCGAATAGTTGCCGAATTCGTCAAAGCCGATACCCACGTAACCCTTAGTCAAACCATACTTATCGGCCGGTGTATATTGACCATAGTCGGAATACCCCAGGGTTCCCCCCAGGTGCTCACTGATTACGGGTCTATCAACTACGCCATCCAACAGGAAAAAGGCAATGCCATCTGCTCCAGTACCACCATAACTGGCATATTGAAAACGCACGGCAATCCCGGAATCCGAAGGAAACGCCTTGTTATACAGCGCATAGCCACCCTGCTGGTTATCGTTATTGGTAAGGCGCAGCCAGCCCTCCCCATCAGGATCATCAAAACCGGCCGTTAGGTAAGCAGCCGGCTTACTAGGCGGTCCCCCAAATATAAAATTGGGGGCCTCAGTATAAATAAACGGATCGAGAATTGGGAAAGGGGAGATAACATCATTGGCACTAGGTGCCCGCGAGGGGGTTCCAGACTCAGAATCGGGTATTGGGGCAGCCATTGCCATTAAAGTCGTCCCTAACACTAGGTTAAGAGTCAGTACCAAAGTCAAAACAAAACGCACACCACGGTTAAGTCGAAAGCTATTATGCACCATAATTAGATCTCCTTTCTTTAATCAAAGCACCACCTGAACATTAAACGCTAAATCCATCTTCTTTATTATAATAATAAGTGAATACCTCCTTTCCAATTTGTAACAATGTTAAATGAGGGTTTTAGTTAGAGCTTAACTACCCTCTATTGTAGCATTAAAAAAAACAATTGTAAATAAAAAAGAGAGGCTCTTAAGAGTCTCTCTTTTTACGAACTGATTAGTTTATGAATTACCCAACAACTGCTTTACAGCGGTCATAGCAACGGGTGTAATCACCACCGCGAGCTACACATTGAGCGGTGCAGTCCTCAACAATACCACCAGCTTTGACATTAGTCTTTACCTTGATCTGGAGTTTCTTCGTCTTCATCGTTAAGCCCCCTTAATTGAATGGTTTAAACTATAAAACTATGCCTCACTATACCAAAGAAGTGAGAAAGTGTCAAGAGTGCAAAATTAATTAACAGAAAATAATATTTGCGCTACAGTTAAAGTGTAAAAAGGTACTGCTGTTTGTTACCTCTTTACCAGAACCAGCCCCAGAAATCTTGACCAGCCTTCCAGACTTTTTTAGATAGGTTCGCAGTTCTCCCCCAGGAGTTCCTCACAAGGCCCCCGGCCTTCACATCAGTCCTCACTCGCAGAGCTTTCTTTTTCTTAATTACCATATGCCCACTCTCCTTATTTGCTATGTACTGCTGTGGTCTCGAAGTTGAATTCACTATACCAAATATTATGACCTGAGTCAAGCCCAAGGGGAAACTATTTATGTCATTTAATGTTAAGGGATGTTTTCCTCGATTTTCCCCTCTTCCAACCACAATTTCCGCCATACCGGGTGTCCCCACAACTTCTGTTTGACAGCCACACTGGCTTCAACCAATGCATAATACCGTGAATCAGGTTGCTTTGCCAAGTCCACCGGGCTACCATCTTCAACCAATTGGCCTTCTTCTATCACCAGAACCCGGCTGAAGTTTTCAGTTTCCTGGATATCGTGGGTCACACAAATTAGCGTCTGAGTCTTCCAATATTCCCTGGCCTTGGATAATAGGTCCCTGCGCTGCCCTCGGCCTAATCCTCGGAATGGCTCATCAAGGATAACCAGTTTCACACTATCACGCAACATAGCCCGGCCCAAGCGCACTCGTTGTCCTTCACCTCCGGAAACCAGGCCGCCCCCCTCACCCAAGGAGGTCTGGAGTCCCTGCGGCAATTTCTCCAACACGCTCATTAAGTCAGCCTGTTCTATCAACGCAGACAGGGGTAAGCCCTGGGCATTCTGGCTTCCATAACGCAAGTTATTCAATAGAGATTGGTTCCAGATTTGAACTTCCGGGTCAACCCATGCCGTAACCCGGCGCAGGGCTTGCAAATACGGGCCGGCAAGGATTCTCGCATTGACCCGTACCTCCCCCCTCGCCGGTTTGTGCCAGCCCAATAATAAGCCCACCAGACTTGATTTCCCGGCACCGGATGGCCCAATAATAGCAATATGCTCGCCTGGTTGGATTTCCAGATTGATATTGGCAAGGATGGTATGTCCACTGACCTGCACAAATACATCCCGCATGTGGATACCGGCGGCCTCCACAGCCGACAATTCTTCCAGATAGCTCTTTCTATAAGAGATATCGCTATCAAGAGACGCGGTCTCATCAGGTGCACCCAAAGGCTCCAATAAGCGCAACAACCGGTTATGCATAATAGGGTACTGCTGGAGCATCTCCGCCAGTGCCTGTCCTAATAACGGGAGGTTGAGGGACCAATAGAGCAATAGCAGTAACCCGCTTATCTCCCCTCCGTGGCTGACGTAGTTAAACATAATCCAAATCGCAAAAAAGGACCCTACCAGGGCTTCCACAGTCTGGATTAGGCTCCCGGCGTCGTAGAACGCCTGGCCCGCACGTGCCCATTCCACCAGTAAACTTTCATGTTCCCGGCGGACGGCCCGCTCCGCACTGTGGGCACGCACCGGTATCAAGCCCAAGAGTGCATCTAGGTAGAACCGGCTGAGCGCGCCGGTATGAGTACGTAAACGCATATCGCGCTCAGACAGCAATGGCTGCGTTACAAATGAAAACCCCACTGCCGCGATTGTCGCAAGGATAGCGATAGGCGCGCTACGCGGGTCAAGCCAGATTACAGCCGTGGCAGTGAGGATAATTTGAAAACTTAACCGCAAAATCGTCGCACCTAAGGTTGGCAGAATGCGCAATTGGCGCAGGTCATAAGCCCGTTGAGTCATATCTGAGGTCAAGCGGCTATGGAAGTACCGGTCACCCAATCGTGGTAGTTTATCCAGGAAAGCAATGCGCAACCGCGTTTCCAGTTTGCGTCCCATACGCGATACGGTGGCGGAAATCGGCAGTTCCAACAATAACAACCCCAGGATAAAGACGAAGAGCATCCCTAACGCACCGGCGCGCTGGCTTACTAAGCCCAAACTCTGCCCGATATCCAGCAAACCCCGTAGCAGCAGCGCCTCAATAATAACCGCTCCGGCGGCCATTGCCAGGGCAAAGACCAGGGTTACCGGTGTCAATAGCCCATCCGCCTGCAATGCCCTTAGCAGCTCCCACTCCGGGCGGCTGGGTGGCTCTTTCAAAGCGGCGGCCAGTGTGGGAGATAAAGTCGGTTCGGGGGCCGGTACTCCGGGGCCTGGGACCTCCGCTTCTACCATCGCCGCCCGTCCCAACACACGCACCAGGACCGCCCCTTGCAACAGTACCAACTCTTCATCAGGCGCATCTGGGTCCGGGGGCTGCGGGTGTACTGACCAATAAGCTTTGGGAATAATGGCCTCGGCCTCTTCCGGTGCTTTTTGTGCGGCCCGGTTAAAGAAGCTCTCCAGTATCCTGGCCGCTTCAGTGCCCGTCTGAATGGCTTTTGCTAAAACCATACTGGTAACCAAGCGAGTCGCCGCATCCAGTGCCGCCAAGGTGTGCCATGCCGGGTCATTAGTTGCCAGGTCAATGAGGCACGTAATGGAACTATCATCCATTCCCAGAGCAACCATCCGCTGGCGCAGTGGGTCACAGAAGCCCTCTGAACCGGCCCATTCCAACCATGCCATAGCCGGTACCGGGAATTTATGGACATAGACTTCATCCATAAAGCGTTTTTTGGATAGCCAACGGCGGCCTGTTGCGGGGTCCATAATCTGGACAAATTGCCCGTGACAGCTCCAGACTACGACAAAGTGAGTCAATCCATTGGGCAATGTGACGACAATGATGGCCGGGAGCGTTTGCGACTCAGAAAGCAATACGTGGTCAACCGGAACCATAACCTGCTCGGCATCTAACCCCAATTGGAGAGCAATCTCCTCAATAGTGTCAATAGAGGTCCCATCTATATCAGTTTGGCAGGCTTCGCGCAAGCGGCCATAACTAACGGGAATCCCAAACCCTTCTAAGAGTGCCTTCAAGGTAGCCGGGCCACAATCCATCGCAGAAGTTTGCACAACTTCCGGTATCAACAAGCGGCGACGTGGCGCAGATAGGGTGAGGGGCATTATTGACCGGCCCCCTTTTGCGGGCTAACCGAAACGAGCGGGGTATCCAGGAATTGGCCCGAAGCCCGCATCACCAGTAGCGCCGGTGAAATATATTCCACTTCGATATCCACCTGACCGGTAGTACCAGCCGGTGGAGGCACAGGGGTAACCTCATCCAAAAGGATAAAAAGCTTTACCTGCCCTTCCTTCTCTGGAATTGCCGGATAGGTATCTGTGACAACGGCCAACCGGGTATATGCATCTTCTGATGGTGTGCCGTTTATCCGTAACAGAGCATACTGGCCTTGCTTAATCTTGGCCAGGGATTCCGGGCTGAACTGGGCTATGATGTAACCATCGGGCGTCACCTTGGCCGATTGGCTGCTCTCGTAAATTGTGATATTGCCTAGGAAAAACCAAGCTAACCAGGCAGCCATCAAAATAGCGGCTAGTCCCATCCCGAACAATGTAGGGCGGGAACTATCGGCCTGTAATGACCGCATCGACCGGGAAAATGGGATGGACATGCAATACCTCCACTTGACACTTGATTGTCAGAAAGTCATTTAAGTGTATTTCATTGAACTATTCTTTACAGATCTTTTTTACAAGTTTTATCGTTTAATAAGAAAAAGGGAGAAGGGATGATTTAGAGTGTAATCGCGATATTTATAACGTTTCCATACATAACTATAGGCTGTTTCTTTTAAATGTCAACAACAATAAAATGCAAGAAGTATTTATATAACAATTTACTAATCTCCTATCGCCAGCCGTGATATCAATTACCCGGCATAGAGGGCTATTTTACCTTAATCTCTGCCAGCAACACCATGTTCCCTTCCAACATAGCACCATCTTCACCATACAATGTGGCACGTGTCCCTGTTCCTACATCGTAAAGCCCTACGGAGAGGACATACTCTCCTTCCTCCACAGTTCCGGGAATCGTCAGGGTGTAGGTATCCTGGATTATCTGCCCTGCAACCCAAGAGGTCGTTGGAGCCGCGCCGCCTTGTGGTACCATATCCGATTGAGCGTAAACCTGTCCATCGGCTTTTGACGCCAGATGCACAAATACAGTATAGTCCAGGTCCACGGGGGCCTGGGCCTCCCAGTAAAGTGTAACGGTGAATGTGTCGCCGGGTTGCATTGCTGCGCCGGATACTTCGAAGCCTATTAGCCGTGCCCTATCCAGCACTTGGATATCCATAAGATTCTGTGGGGGATGTTCCAAACTGAAAATACGTTCCCGGCCTTTCACCTGGACCGTACCCAGGGTGACCGCCTCTGCGTCGCCCGGTCTGACTTGGAATTCACATTCGTTCGTAGTGAGCTGCGGGTCGGTCCGGGGTGCGTAATGTGTGATGTAGCGGTGTCCTGACGGCCATTCATTGGGAGAACTTGGCCCTAATGCCAAGTCGCCGCCATCAAGGATTTGTCCATTGCACCATAACTCCCAGTTTAACAGATCACCGGTTGCCCCCATTGTGCGTTCCCATCCCAGGCTAAAGGGTA
>JAFGKB010000125.1 GCA_016928755.1 Anaerolineae bacterium
AGACTGATTATAGATGCCGGAACAACATCATCCATATAAGCAACAACTTTATTGTTAGTAATTCGTGTGCGGGATACGCTAATAACCTGAGCACTGACCGGCACATGAAGCTTTACGGCTAAATACGAAGGCACGGTTTCTCTGTTAATAGATAAGTTATCTGTCCCGCAATCCAGTCCCATCCGAGCAGCTAATGTATCTAAACTTTCAAGGGCTTCTAATCCGCTTTTAATTAGAAACGGTTGTGGAGAAGCCACAAACGTGCCGACGCCATGACGGCGGACAATCATATCGCGTTCTTCAAGAGCGCGCAGAGCTTCTCTCAATGTCGCCCTGGAAACGCCTAAATGTTGTGCCAATTCAGCTTCTGGAGGAAGTTGATCCCCGGCTTCACAATCAGCCACCAGCTTTATCAACGCCTCTTCGACCCGTACATAAAGTGGGCGTGTATCAAGTTTAAGATCTTCTATCTGGGTCACAACTTTTCCTGTCCTTTAAATAATTTTTTATGGAGGCGACGCACTTTAAAAGTGCGTCGCCGGTCAACAAAGTCATTACATTACCAGGCTCATCACAGCCTTTTGAACGTGCAGCCGGTTCTCCGCCTCATCAAAAACGACAGAACGCCAACCCGGCCCTTCTGTCTTATCAATTACGTAATTGCTAACCTCATAAGCACGGTCCGCCGGTAAGCAGTGCATATAAATGGCCTCTTTATCGGCGGTATCCATCAACTCCTCGGTGCATTTCCAATCCTTGTGGCTATCGAAGATCCTTTGGGCCGCCTCAATATCATCATCACCCACCGGCGGCTTATAGATTTGCACCGGGCACCAGGCCTTGGGATACACAACATGCGCATCTTTGATGCCCTCGGCAAAGTCATGCGTGATGCGGAAGGAGCCACCCGCTGCGGTTGCGTATTCCTCACACTTGGCAATAATATCCGGGGCCAGGGCCATCTCCGGGGGATGGGCCAGGGTGACATTGGCCCCCAGCATTGTCGCGTAGAGAATCGCAGACTGTGGCACCGCCCTGGGTTTATGTACACTGGGTGAATAGGCCCAGGACATGGTGAAATTAACCCCCTTGAAACCGCCAAAATTCTCTTTCACAGTCAAAACATCGGCTAAGCCTTGGAAAGGATGGTAAATATCATCTTCCATGTTCAATATGGGAATATCGGACCATTTAGCAAATTCTCGCAATAACTTATTCGCGCCGCCATATTCCCATTCCACCGGGTCACCATAACAACGGATAGCAATAGCGTCACCCATACGGCTGAGCACGCGCGCGACATCGGAGACGCGCTCAGTACTGTAAGCGACTTCTTTTCCCTCCAGTGCCGGGGTGTAGATTTTCGTGGGGTCAAGGAAATGGGCATGACCACCTAGCTGGGTCATACCCGCTTCAAAGGAGTTGCGAGTACGCAAGGATTGGTTATAGAAGAGCATAAAGAGAGTCTTACTGCGCAAAATAGTATCATGATAGATACCCATTGCACGCTCCATCTTGAGCCGTTCTGCGACGGCCAAAACGGTTTCAATCTCTTCACGTGTGAAATCAGTTTCAGCTAGAAAGTCACGACCACGTAAACTCTTAGTTTTCATTGTTATATGCCTCCACATAAAGATTAAAGAGTTACGTTACCCTCAATAAGGGGATAACTTAAATGCAATATAGCTCATAGCTACATCACATCGATCACAAAGGCTTAAGGCTAAGAGATGCGCTAAACGGTATTCATTAGTACCGGCTGCAAAGAGACACACAGCCGCTTTAGCTATATCTTAGAAATGAGGATAAAGGATGAAATATCGGTATAGGTAGTAAGTCTTCAAGCCTATTAAAGTACCAGGGTATCCCTGATTCCTAAGAGGTCTAACGTCTTACGTCTTTTAGTATACAAAATTTTATTGGCTGTGTCAATACCAAAAAAAACGCCAACCATACCGGTTGGCGTTTTAGCTCTTTTTGTCCTACTCACACCCAAGCTGCGCTAACCGGCTCCTTGTAAAGGATCAGGCTGCTTATTAGGCTGCTGCTTGGTTGTCTTGACTGCGTTATACACTCTTAAAAGTTCTCCCCTAAAAACACTGACCATTAGAGTAACATAGAGTCTGATATTTGTCAAGGATTTGGCGATAAAAGTCACGGGAGCCAACTACCTAACACTGTTTACAAATTTCCTGTATAATCTGTTCTGAGTTGAAAGTCATCGATCCCTCCGGTTCAGTGGTTATGGTGACTTTACTGCACCTGAGTTTCCCTGGCTTTCAACTCATTTGAAACACACCCAAATAATTTTGGAGCAAAACTTATCTAGGAGGTTTCTTAGGTGACTGATTCATCGCAATCCATGCAAAAAAACACTCGTTCACATCTCTTACCGTTAACTGATAGATTGGCACAATTACCTTATTGGTTATTATTGGCAATTTTATTAGGACTTTTCTTTTTATGGACTATTCTCAATGATACAGATTACAACACCATTTTTAAAGCTACAACTCGGGGTATTGGCACCACCGTCTATGTCTCTGTAATCGCCTACATGTTGGCCTTAATCTTGGGCCTAATGGTGGGCTTGATGCGGGTCTCCCGTAGCCGTTTAGTCCAGGAACTTGCATCTTTCTATGTGGAAATTGTTCGTGGCGTGCCAATGTTGGTCATTCTTTATTATATCGCCTTTGTTGGTGCCCCCGCTATTGTGAGCTTATACAACTTTGTGGCTAATCCCCTTATTAAGGCTGAACTTATCCAAGCACTAAATGTGCGGCAGTTAGATTTCACCGTGCGGGCAATTATGGCCTTAACTATTGGTTACAGTGCTTTTATCTCGGAGATCTTCCGTGCCGGCATTGAGTCGGTCAACGTGGGCCAGATGCAAGCCGCCCAGGCTTTAGGCATGACATATTGGCAGGGCATGCGCTACATCGTATTGCCCCAAGCGATTCGTAATGTCTTACCTCCCCTCGGAAATGATTTCATCGCGATGCTAAAAGACTCAGCCCTTGTCTCTGCGCTAGGGGTGCAAGACATCACGCAGTTAGGGAAAGTTTATTCGGCTTCGACCTTTAAATTCTTCGAGACTTACAATGTCGTCGCATTCCTCTATTTGATCATGACCGTAGGTCTGTCCTTGGGCGTGCGCTCACTGGAAAAACGCCTCGGCCAATATGTAAGCAAACCATCGTTGTAGTGCGGCAAGGTCAGAATAAAAAACAAGCCCCGGCCTATAATGGCCGGAGCTTGCATATAATATATGATTCGTAGTCATCCCACATTAGCGAAGAAGTCACCATGTGGCCAGCTACACCAACAACAACGAAAATGGAGGTGCAACGCACTTAAGAAAGTGCAATGCACCGATTTTCAGAGAAGCACGCTTGACTAAGCCTCTTTCTTCTTCAGGATAATACGTGCATCGACAACAGTCACACCTTGGCCCTCTTCGTAAACCAAGACCGGGTTAGCATCAGATTCTGCAATTTCGTCACCCAATTCTGTGATCATCTGGGAATAACGACTTAGAACCTCGGCAAGTGCCTCACGATCACGAGGGGCCTCACCACGCGCACCCGCCAAAATCGGCGCGCCCTTGATGTCGGCCAGCATCTTCATCGACTGATTAGCGGAAACAGGCGCAACACGGAAGGTCACATCCTTGAGGATCTCAACAAAGATACCACCAAGACCAAACATCACGGTGGGGCCAAATGTAGGATCGTTAACAGACCCCAAGATAACCTCGGTACCCCAGGGGGCCATTTCCTGGATAGCGACACCGTGAATATCGGCATCCACTTTATAGGCTTTGGCATTTTCCAAGATAGTGCGGTACGCTGCGCGTAACCCGGCCTCGTCCTTGATATTGACCTTGACACCACCGGCGTCAGATTTGTGGAGAATATCAGGGGACATAATCTTCATCACGATAGGATAGCCCATCTCTTCGGCCAGCGCAACCGCTTCTTCCTCACTCGTAGCCAATTTCGTATTCGCAACCGGTAATCCATAAGCCGCGAAGATCTGCTTGGACTCGACTTCGGTCATATTGCGGTCATGGTGGGCACGGACCTTGGCAATAACTGCACGCGCAGCAGCTTCATCCACATCATCAAAACGCTCAAAGGGTGTGGTCGCCTGTTCACGGCTCTCCGCGTACTCGTGCAATGCAGATAATGCATTAACCGCAATATCAGGCGCATCGTAAGCCGGAATGCCGTTCTCAACCAACCATTGAATGGCCGCTTCGGATTTCTCACCACCAACGAAAGAGACGGTAATAGGTTTATCAGTGATACCGGATTCCTGGACGGCCTCATAAATACCTTGCGCGATATTCATAGGATCGGTCATCGCAGTCTCACAGTAAAGAATGACCAGGCCATCAACCCAGGGATGGGCAAAAGCGTAACGTGTAGATTCCTGGTACCACTCACGCCCGGCCATGCCGGTCAGGTCAACAGGGTTCTTGGCCGAGCCAAACTCAGGCATATGCTTCTTAAGCTCCGCCTGCACATCCTCGGGGGCAAAACGCAACGGGACACCATAACGCTCAGCCGCATCAGTTGCTAATACACCTACACCACCGCCATTGGTGATAATAAGCATATTATCGCCCTTCATCGGGGGCTGGAGGGAGAGAACTTGGGTGCGATCAAAGAGATTGTTGAGATCAGAAGCCTGAACAACGCCCGCTTGCTCAAATGCAGACTCGTAAATTTTGCCAGAACCGGCCAAGGAACCGGTATGTGAAGCAGCGGCGGCGGCACCATGAGCAGAAACACCGGACTTCAATGCGATAATGGGCTTGCTGGCACTTCGAGCAGCTTCCATAAAGTGGCGGCCATCTTTAAGTCCCTCAACATACAGAGAAATACAAGCTGTGTTTTCGTTAGCGTTCAGCCACTCAACCATATCACCGAAGTTAACATCGGACATATTGCCGATAGATACCAGCTTGTCAAAACCTACACGCCGGGTATAGGTAGAGGTATCCATTGCGATGAGCAAAGCACCACTCTGAGAGACCAGAGCGGCTTTACCGGGCAAGGGCAAAATAGGGGCAAAGGATGCATTGCACTTATCCGAATTGGAGAGGATACCCACAATATTAGGCCCCAGGACACGCATACCATATTGGTGTGCAATTGCTACGACCTGTTCTTCCAGGTCTTTGCGCCCGACTTCGCTGAACCCGGAAGCAATAACAATTAAGCCCTTGACGCCTTTCTTACCGCATTCTTCGGTAGCTTGAGGTACGTATTTTGCCGGAATGACAACCACGGCAGCGTCAATATCGCCAGGAACATCCAAAACCGAAGGATAAGCCTTAAAACCCAAAATCTCATCTGCTTTGGGGTTAATGGGGTAGACTTCGCCTTCATACTGGCTTTCAACTAAGTTCTTGACAACCGTATAACCAATTTTACCTTCTTTAGTAGACGCGCCTATTACAGCGATGGATTTAGGCTTCAGAAGCCCGTCTAAAACTTTGTGATCCACTTTTTTTCCTCCTGTAATCCATATAAAAGTTTATACAAAAAAAATTCATTGAGAATAGAAAAAAGGGGGGGATATACGTCTCCCCCCCTATACTTATATTTCCGCAGGCTCTAAGACCTTATCTATTAAGCCATATTCTACGGCTTGTTCTGCCGTCATATAAAAATCCCGATCTGTGAAGCGGTCAATTCTCTCTTGGTCTAAACCCGTATGCTTTAACAGGATTTTGTTAAGTAAATCCCGCATCCTCAAAATCTCGCGTGCCGCAATCTCAATATCAGATGCCTGGCCTTGCACACCGCCGAGCGGTTGGTGAAGGTGAATAGTAGCGTGGGGCAGGGAATAACGACGCCCCTTACTCCCGGCAGTCAGCAATACCGTAGCCATACTGGCTGCACGCCCGACTGCGATAGTCGATACCGGCGAACTGATAAGTTGCAAAGTGTCATAGATCGCAAGTCCGGCTGTGATTTCACCCCCCGGTGAGTTAATATAGACCGAGATATCGCGTTCCGAGTCCTCGCGGTCCAAAAACAACAATTGCGCCACGATAAGATTGGCTACCTGGGCATCAATAGGGGTTCCCAAGAAGATAATGCGCTCCTTGAGTAGCAAGGAGTAAATATCATAAACATGTTCACCCCGTCCGGTACTCTCAATGACCCTAGGAAAAGGGATTCCCATTTGTTAACTGCCTCCCTTCACAAATTCCATAGCTTACTGCATATGGGCTATTCTTCCTCTATAACTTCCGGCGCTTCAACACCCGCTGCTATATCTTCTGCTGTTGAAACTTCAGCGACAACTTCTGCCCCCATAGGCGATTCACTCTCAAGTAATCCACGTCCAAGCTTCTCAATATATTCAAGAGCCTGATCCATTTGGACACTTGACCGCATAGATTGCGCAACCGGGGAATTAAGATCGAGCTTAGAAAAAAGTGGGTTTTGTTTATCAATACCGATTGAAGACAAAAGCTCGTGATATTGTTCCATAACGCTCTCATCGGTAGCTTTAATTTTCTCTTCAAGCATAAGTTTGCCTATAACAAGGCCCCGCTCCAGCCGGATGACAGCTTGCGGCTTAAGTTGTTCACGGAATGCCTCTGCAGTTATACCTTGCAAACTTAGCGCATCCTCTAATTCCATATTATTCTCGTGCTTGAAACGTTCTTTCATTTCCTTAAGTATATCGTCGATCTCTTGCTCAAGCGCAATAGGAGGATAAAGGACCTGAGATTGCTCTGTCAAAGCCATCAAGACTCTTTCCTGGTATTCTTCCTTTACCTGCCGAGTCTTATACTCTGACATTTGTTGATATAGTGCTTCTTTTAACTCGTCAAGCGTTTCATAAGCGCCGACAGTACTCGCTAAAGCATCATCCAATTCCGGCAAGGTTCGTTCATAGATTTGGCTAACTTTGACCTCAAAGGTCACGTTGTCCCCATGCCACGCCTCCACCTCAAAATCATCAGGAATAGGAAGTGTGAAGGTTGTTTCCTCCTCTAATTCCAGGCCCACGATAGCCTCATCGAATCCTATGAGAACATTATCAGAGCCATCTCTGAGTACTAGTTTTAAATCTTCCTCATCTATGAAGACCTCATTAGCACCCTCTACCATGCCTTTTACTGTTAAGTAAACTTGGTCACCTAACTCGGCCGGTCGCTCAACAGGGTCGAGAATAGCTTCATGCTGGCGAATGTTCTCCAAGGCTCTCTCTATATCCGCATCTGTGACAGTAGGTGATTCATAGTCTACCCGCAGACTCTTATAGTCCCCAAGGTCTACTTCGGGACTTAGCGGGATGCGAATCTTATACGTAAGAGGCTCAAAGCTAATATCTTCAATTGCTCCACTATCATACGGAGCAACTTCTGCTTCGTCTATTACTTTAGCGTAAATATTATTAATATAATCCTCCGCTGCCTGCTCACGGATAAACTCCTCACCCACACGCTGAACAACTACCGTGTAGGGGGCTTTCCCTTTGCGGAAACCGGGAATCATAACTTCTCGAGAAACAGCACGTGCGGCCTTTCTCATACTCTTATTAAACGTCTCTTCATCAACCGTAACGGTGAGAAGTGCTTCGTGTGATTCTAAAAGTTCTTTATTGACTTCGAACACGAGTTTACCTCCAAATACAAATCTTCAAGATTATAACATATCTTTTATGAAAAACCAGTGATAAAAGGCTAAAGGTTGAATGAGTTATGGTAAGATAGTTTCCAAACCTTAAGCATAAAAAAGTAAATAAGCATTTGACAAAACTTCTGACAGGTGTTAAAATTGATTAAAGAAGAAACTGAATTATAAATAAACCAAAATCTTGTTATTAAACCACTTTCAATCCATTTGTATAAAGGTTAGGTATATGCAAGACACAAGACAGCAAATATTGGAAATTCTTAAACATCATGGCGAAGTCACAGTCCAGGAGCTTAGTCGAGAGCTAGAATTGACGAGTGTTACGGTACGTCACCACTTGGAAATTTTACGTTCCGAAGGTTATATTACGGACCCTGAAGTACGCCGTTCTAATCGGCCTGGACGCCCTCGCTACGTCTATCGCTTAACCTCGACGGCTGCCGACTTATTCCCCAATAATTACAGTGGCCTAGCAGACGCACTATTAAGCACATTGCGTGAAAAGCTAAGCGCAGGGGAACGTGAATCACTTTTAGAGGAGACGGCGCGTAAACTTGCTGCCGATGCCGGTGATTTACCCAAAGACCATGATGCCCGCTTAGCGAGTACAGTTGCCTATTTGAACCAACAAGGATTTGTTGCCCGTACTGAGAAAAATGAAGACGGGACACATTCGATTATAATTAGTAATTGCCCTTACCATTATGTCGCCCGGCACAATCCTGAATCTTGCCGTATTGATGAACGCATGATTCAAATGTTAACCGGTGGCCAATTAGAACGCACCCAGGGATATGCCAGCCAGAATGGTCTATGCGTTTATCGAGTCACCTGGCCCACAGACTAAGCTGTCACTTGATTTCTCTACATTTTACTATAAAGTTTAGCCTGAGGTAAGGGTATGAAGAATATAAAAACAACTTTAATCTACCCTGGTATAGCCGGCCGGGGTTTTAATTCTCTCAAACAAGGTATGGATGCGGGCTGGATCTCCCATGGGCTGGCGTCCCTTAGCGCGGCTGCCAAAGCTAAAGGTTTTGAAATCGACTTAATCGACCTCCGTGCGCTTTCCGGTTGGGATCACTTCCGTACTATATTAACAGAACGAGATCCAGATGTTGTTGCCGTAACCGTCATGAGTGTAGACTATAATCCGGCCAAAGAAGTATTAGCCATAGTTAAAGAAATGATGCCGGAAACCATTACAATTTTAGGGGGTGCCCACATCACCATCTCCCTGGAAGACAGTCTGCGCATTCCCAACGCGGATTATCTAATTATCCACGAAGGGGAGATTACTTTCCCCGAACTCCTCCAACAAATAGCCGCTGGTAACCTACCCAAGCAGAAGGTACTGCGCGGTAAAACCCCAGACTTAGATGCGCTTCCCTATTCCGACCGGGAACTTTTTATGGCAGAATGGCGCAAATGGGGTTATGATTTAGACTCCCCAGAGGTCCCCTTTGCCCAGGAACTACAGGCACCCTTTGCGACAATTATCGCCGGGCGTGGCTGTATCTATAATTGCTCCTTTTGCAAGCCAGGGGAGGATTATCTCTTTGGGAAGGGAACCCGCCGGCGCAGTGTAGATAACGTAATTGGCGAATTGCGGTTATTAGTCGATAAATACCACCTGGCTTCATTTATGTTCCACGATGACTGCCTGACCGAGGATCGGGAATGGGTCTTGGAATTTACCGAGAAGTACATGGCCGAGGGATTCACTATGCCATTCTTCAGCCAGAGCAGAGCCGATATTATTGTTAAAAATGAGGATATGGTAGCCCGGATGGTAAAAGCGGGATTACGGGGTTACTTTATCGGTTTCGAGAGCGGTAATCCCCGCATTTTGCAAAAGGTACTCCGTAAAGGATGTACCGTAGAGCAGAATATAGAGGCAGCGCGTATTTGTAAAAAGTATGGGATATCCATTTGGGCCAATTATATGATGGGGATTCCCACCGAAACCAAAGAAGAGGTTATGGACACGGTGCGGATGCTGAAAGAAATCGATCCTGACTACTATAGCCCGGCCTTCTATACACCACATCCCGGAACCGATTTATATACCCTGGTATTAGAAAATGACCTGAGCTTGATTACGGATTACGACTCTTATCGTCGTAATCCCGAAGAGCCAAAAATCCGGGGGCAGGATTACGAGTTCCTTAAGTGGGCTATGCAAGAGAGTATGCGGCGCAAGCCGGCCAATACTTTGAAACGCTGGACCAAGAACCAGTGGCAGCGCGTCAAGCGGGCTACCCCCCGCAAAGTTATGCAGAAGATGGGCCTGCTACCCCAACACGCTAGTTAAGAACTATAAAACGTGATGCGTGGACTATTTTATGCTTTACGCATCACGTTTTGTTTATAACTTACAGCTCTTGCCCTGTAAGCCGTTCGTACAACGAGCGGAACTCCTCGTCTGAGTAGTAGTAAATGACAACACGTCCACCCTTGCGCCCGGCTTTGAGCTTAACCCGTGTACCTAGGGACTGTTCAAATTGATTCTCCAGAGACTTAATCTCCGGGATGACCTGTGGTTGTTGCGCCGGGGAATTCTCTGTCTTAGGAGCCGCTTCCCGCAGCTTCTGGACCAAAGCTTCGGTCTGCCGTACACTTAATGATTGCTGGATTACGATTGTCAGGGCTTGCTCCTGGGTCTCGAACTCACTTAGCCCTAGCAATGCGCGGGCATGCCCCTCAGTTATCTGCGCCTCCATCACCGCCTCCTGAACCTTTGGCGATGCCTGTAGGAGACGCATTGTATTAGTGACCGCCACCCGGCTTTTGCCAACACGCTGTGCAATCTCACTCTGGGAAAGCCCAAACTCCACAACTAACTGTTGGTAAGCCGCTGCCTCTTCCAGTGAATTTAGGTCGGCCCGTTGGACATTTTCTACCAGGGCTAACTCCAGCATCTGTTGAGGCACGGCTTCCTTGATAATTACCGGGACTTCTGACAGCCCGGCAATGCGTGCGGCCCGCCAGCGACGCTCCCCGGCTATCAATTGGTATTCTTCCTTATCGAGGTCTGGACTGCGAGTAACCACCAGAGGCTGGATAATACCATGTTCCTGGATTGAATTAGCTAACTCTTGTAAATCTTTTTCGCGAATTTTTGTTCGCGGTTGGTGGGGATTGGGAACGATTTTTTCCAGGGAGAGTTGACGGAGACCCGCCGCTTCGGGTTCCCCGGCCCCCGGTATCAGTACATCTAACCCACGCCCTAGCCCTCGCCTTGGCATAAATGAAAGTCCTCCCTCTATAATGACTCCTTCAAGTATAGCACTATGTAAGCGAATGCCAAGAATTACCCTCTTGACATTCCACGACGACACAAGATACTACCAAGAAGGTCACCCTATTTATGGAGGTAACAAAGTGGATGGTGGTAATATACAGAGACAACAACACCCCAGAATAATTATCGGGATAACCGGAGCCAGTGGTGCCCTTTATGGAGTACGGCTTTTGGAATCTCTGAAGCTTGCAGATGTGGAGACCCATCTAATTATCAGCGATGCAGCAGCATTAACAGTACAGCAAGAGACTGGACTGGAACCGGAAACTGTGGCCGACCTGGCCAGCCACACATATCCCCCTCAAGATATTGGGGCAACGATTGCCAGCGGCTCTTTTGTAACCGCCGGCATGGTTGTAGCTCCTTGTTCTATTAAGACGCTGTCTGCAATTGCCTATAGTTACACGGACAATCTGCTTACCAGAGCTGCGGATGTAACCCTTAAAGAAGGCCGCCCCTTGATTTTAATGGTACGGGAGACACCCTTGCACTTAGGCCATCTGCGCTTAATGACCCAGGCAGCCGAGATTGGCGCCGTTATTTTCCCGCCGGTACCGGCCCTGTATTCACATCCACAAACCATTGACGAGATGGTACAACATACCGTAGGCCGTATTCTGGCCCGTTTGGGCTTTACCAACCAGCTTTACAAGCCTTGGCAAGGATTACCCTGATCTTTCTTACTAGGTGGGTTTTATTTACCCTGGCGTTTGCTACGCTCGTTTGCGATATGCATCCAGATCTGTTGGGCCTCTTCTGTCTCCGGTGCTTCTACTTCTAGTTCGTGTGGGGTCGCTTTCCCATCCTTGATATGGACAAAGGTCACAAAACCATCGGTGGGGACGCGCTCTTTTTTGCGGTCATGGAGCTTACTGGCTTGTACATAAACAGTCAGACTACTACGCCCGACATAGGCAGTCCGGCCTTCCAGTACCAACGTCTCCCCACCATCTACACTTTCCCGGAAGTCCATCCCATGAAGACGTACACAGACAATATTCTGTGGAGAACATTCCAAAGCGGCTCGTGCTGTCATAAATCCTACTTCCACAACCCATTCCGCCATACGACCGGCGTAGAGCGTGCCGTGGTGGTTAAGATCAACGGACTTCACCAAGTGTGAAGCCGTCACACGTGGCAGAGATTCTATCTTCATCATATACATCACTCCGGTTTGATATCGTACTAATCTGGAGGTTATTCTCTTGTATTTTGTTTAAAAATGCAAGTGTAGGTTGTAAGTAGATTTACAGCTTATTGCTCCATTAAGTTACGCTCTTAAGAACCCGGTAGACCAGGAATGTCAGCCAGGGAGATGGCTGTTTCTTATTTGCAAAAGACCAGCCTTTCCATGCCTGGTACATCGAAGAAGCTGTATAATAGCCGGCTTCATCTGCCTGGGTAGCGATAGCCGCTAACATTTGATGAAAGCGCGGATCACTACGGGCAGAGGGGAAATGACTCAACACCTCAGCCACATGGAGGATATCATACCAGACGAAGGGGTATTTGAGCTTCCGATACCCTGTACCCACACCAAACATAAACAACTTATGGTCCCACTCATGCGCCCAATGGGAGAGTAACATCTCTACGCTTGCACGTGCGGCGTCACTCGCAATATAGTCCGGTACTTGTGACAATACTTTGAGGGCATAAACATTAACGATGGGACACGGGTCATCACGCCGCCCTGGCCCCTTGAATTTACCCAAGTCCGGCGAACCTTTGCAACGCCAACCGTTCTCATCTGCCAGGTTCACCAGGTAGGCGACGGCCTCTTGCACGCGCGGGTCAGCACCTAATCCCATCGCCAGTAGGGTGTAGAGCAATGTGGGGCTATCGCAGAGTATCCACGTCCACATATCCTCGCCGGTTCCACCGAAGGTTTTGGGGATATTGACCACACTCTGGAACATACCTTCTGCTGAACGGTGAGACAGCACTAAATCAATACCCGGCTTTATACCGGGATCATCCACACGAACACCAAAATCTGCCAGGGTACTAAAAGCATAAATGGGATAATTGGCGTCGTTGTGGCGTTTAAAAGCGTCCGCCCCCCAGGTAGCTGCTTTTTCCATAAGGTCTTGCACCTGGGGATGGGCTAACATCGCGGCACGGGCCACCTGTACCTCAACATCATCTTCGGCTTGGTCAAGAAGATCAACAAGAGTACGATACCGAGTCCACGGCTCATCAGATTCTAACAACCAGGTAATAGGAATTTCAGACATAGAGACCACCTTTTTATAATCCACCATTGCCATCTATAAAGCTGCTAAATTCAGAAGATCAGGCAACCCTGTCATGGCATATTAATTTCGGTTTGTAGACCTAACCAACTCTGTAACATCTCACGGGCAATCTTCCAATCCAGGGCATCCTGTTCGGTATTACAGTTCTGCACGGATTGCATCAAGCTGCTGCTTGATTATCTGGCCCATTTCCCCCATAGCAAAGACCTTTTGGAGCTTTCCACAACCATAGTCGGGACAATGGGCACAGGTAGCCACACCACGTTCTGAAGCACAACTACGTAGTTCACATTCCTGACACCATTTAAAGAGACGACCATCAGTAGCGAGACAGCCATCGCATAACATATCCTCTGGAGCGAATGCCGGGCCACCTGCACTCCATTCAACGGCCAACACGGCCAGAGCTTCCATATCGTTATTCTGTGTTCCCATAAATGCGGGGCACTCAGTGCAAACTAGACCACAGTACGCCACCATTTTATCCATTTTACACACTCCTTACCTGAATTTATTTGATTAGGGATAAAAAAGAACTAATGTTCTATATATAGAATAGCATAACTTTTCCACCTGTCAATAACTGCGGCAGCCTGTCCTTGATGCCCGTCGGGGTCTATATACCGGATTTTGAACCTAGAACCCCGAAACCTTGTATAAGGGTTACGGGGTTGTGTATCAAAATCCAGATTTAGTTACACCCCATATTGAACGATGAGAAAAATGTCCCAAAGCGGTGCTCGTATTTTTAAGATAGTTGTGCTCTGTGTCTTGTGGATGGGGATTGCCACCGGGGCGGTCTGTTTACCGACACCACCCGAAGCACGCTACCCACGACCTGGTATGGATACCGTACCATATCATCCCTCATTATCCGGTATCACACGTAATGCCAAGTCAGCATTAGCCCTAACATCTGGCCCTATCCCACCTAACCAGCAGCTTAAATTTGAGCATCTCTCCCTGGAAGAGGGGCTTTCCCAGAGTACGGTTAACTGTATTGTGCAGGACAGCCGGGGCTTTATGTGGTTTGGCACCCGTGATGGACTGAACAAATATGATGGATACCATTTTAAGGTCTATAAATATGATCCCGAGGACCCTTATAGTTTAAGTCATAATGCCGTTCAGTCGCTTTTTGAAGACCATTCGGGCGATCTCTGGATCGGTACTGGTGGCGGTGGGCTTAACCATTTTGACCGAGTAACCGAGAATTTTATTCAATACCGCCATAATCCTGATAATCCTTATACCTTGAGTGATGATGCCATCAATGTTATCTATGAGGATTCAAGGGGAATACTCTGGATTGGGACGGCCAATGGTGGTCTTAATCGCTTTGAACGCAAAACCGAGCAATTCAGCACCTATCGCTATGACCCAGACGATGCCTATAGTATCAGTGATGATTGTATTACCACCATCTTTGAAGACCATTTGGGAATACTTTGGGTAGGGACATGTAGTGGCGGCCTCAACCGATTTGACTATGAAACGGGTTATTTCTCTGTCTTTAAACACTTTCTCAGCGATTCCTATAGCCTCAGTAACAACGAAATCCTCTCTATTTATGAGGATCACGCCGGTATACTCTGGGTGGGAACGGGGTACGGGCTTAATAGGTTTAGTCGCCGAGCTGCCATTTTTACCCATTATTACGGTGACCCCTATACTTCTTATGCGTTAAGTGGTAACGTTATCTCTGAAATCTACGCGGATAGCTCCGGCAATCTCTGGATTGGTACCGGTTCCAATGGCCTCAACAAATTTGACCGTGATCATAACCGTTTTATCCAGTACCATCCTGACTCCCATAACGCCAAAAGCCTGAGCAGTGATAGCATCACGGCCATTTATGAAAGCCCAGGGGGCGTGTTGTGGGTAGGGACGAATGGTGGCGGCATCAACAAATTTGACATTGGTGACCGCAACTTTATCCATTATCATAGTGTCCTGGATGATGCTTACAGCCTGAGTAGTAATGATGTGCTGGCTATCTATGAAGACCAGGCCGGTATTTTATGGGTAGGCACACGTGATGGAGGACTCAATAAGTTTGACCCGGATATAGGGGGATTTGTGCACTACCAGTATGACCCCAATGCAACCGAGAGTTTAATCAGTGTTGATAGCCGTTTAAGAGAAGAAATCGGTGACGATGGAGCTGGAGACCTGGTGATTAATATCCAGCGTTCCTTGGTGGGGAATGATGTGCATTCCATTTATCAAGACCAGGATGGCATATTGTGGATAGGGACCAACAACGGCTTAAATAAATTTAATCCCCGCACGGAGCAATTCACAGTTTACCGGCACAATCCTTATGATGTTCAGACCATATCTGCCGGGGATGTGACGGCGATTACTGAAGATACAGATGGCAATCTGTGGGTGGGGACCTATGGCGGGGGACTGAATGAGTTTAACCGGGATAAGGAGGTTTTTACCCACTACCGCCATAATAATAATCCTGACTCCTTGTCATCCAACGCTGTCCGGGTTATTCATTGTGGGGTTTCTGGGTCGCTCTGGGTCGCGACTGACAGTGGCCTGAATCAATTCGATCCGGTGACCGGCAAATTCATACACTATGTTTACAACCCAGAGAATACCAATAGCTTGAGTGAAAACGCTGTCTTATCGGTTTACGAATCGCCGGACAGCATCCTTTGGATTGGGACTAATGGCGGCGGCTTAAATAAATTCGACATTCAACGCAACCAATTTGTGCATTATCGTGAGAAACATGGTTTACCTAATGATGTAGTTTACGGTATTTTGGAGGATGAGCAGGGTTTTCTGTGGTTAAGTACCAATAAGGGATTGGCTAAATTTAATCCCAGTACCGGCACCTTTAAGAATTATGATGTCCGCGATGGGTTGCAAAGTAATGAGTTTAATAGTGGTGCTTATCATAAAGGTCGTAGTGGTGGGTTATTCTTCGGTGGTATTCGGGGGCTTACAGCTTTCAGACCTGCAGATGTTTTGGACAACACACGCCAGCCGGCGGTGGTACTCACATCTATTACCCAAGGGGGAGAGGCTATCCCCTTAAGAACCTCGTTAGAATCTATCCAGGGTATTACCTTTGCTTGGCCTAATAACTTCTTTGAATTTGAGTTTGCAGCCTTGAACTATGTACAATCTGAGAAAAACCAATATTCTTATATGTTAGAGAACTTTGATAAGGATTGGATTCACACCGGGACCCGGCGTTTTGGTAAGTATACCAATTTACCCGGTGGAACTTACGTCCTGAAGTTGAAGGCCAGCAATAATGATGGGGTATGGGCCGCTGAGATACTGGCGATTGAAATTACAGTCATCCCACCGTTTTGGGAAACATGGTGGTTTCTCGGCGGTGTCTCAATATCGGTAATCCTAGGCATCTACATAGGGTACCGGATGCGGGTACGGGGTATAGCTGAGCGTAATCGTGAGTTGGAGAGCCAGGTTACCGAGCGTACCTATGAGATTCAGCGACGGCGTTTGGTAGCAGAGGGACTTCGTGATATATTAATAATTCTGAATTCCGACAGCTCTCTTGAGGATAGCCTGGACTATATCGCCCGGCAAGCTTCACGATTGATGGACGCCAAAGCGGTGCTAGTTTTTCGTTGCTATGGTGTGGAGCATAAGGCACGTGTTGTTGCCTCTAGTGGGGGGGCATTACCTTCTTTGCCAAGGTCGTTAGAGGTACCGCTGTTCGCACAGCAATGGGCCGGTGAGGGTATTTTACGCAGCGAGCCTTTAGTTATTTCCGACCTGGCCGGTTACAAAAATACATCGGTGCAAATTCGTGGCCTATACCGGGCTGCTTTGGGTATCCCACTCTGTCCTGGTGGTGAGATATACGGCGGTCTGCTGCTGTTCTATGCGCATAGCCAGAATTTTACCGATGAAGATATTGAGCTAGGCTTTACCTTTGCCGACCATGCCATATTGGCCATTGCTAATAATCAACTGCGTGAGCAGGTCCGGCAAATAGCGGTAACCACTGAGCGCAACCGGTTGGCCCGCGATTTGCACGATGCGGTTACCCAGACATTATTCTCGGCCAGTCTGATTTCAGAGGCATTACCGGAGTTATGGGAGAATGACCAAGACGAGGGCCGAGCTTTATTACAGGAGTTGCGCCAGTTAAGCCGGGGGGCATTAGCGGAGATGCGTTCTCTGTTGTTGGAGTTGCGGCCTTCTGCTTTGGTGGAAGCACGTATGGAAGACTTGCTGCGACAACTGGGAGAGGCTGTGACCGGGCGCACCGGGGTTCCGGTGGCTTTTGTCTTCGAGGGACAATGCGATACGCTACCTCCGGATGTGCATGTGGCATTATACCGTATCGCACAAGAGGCACTGAATAACGTAGTTAAACATGCGCGCGCTAAACAGGTGACGGTTAGCCTGTACTGTGCACAATTGCCGGGAGACAATGGCGCGCAGCTCCGGACACAGATAAAATTGGATGTGTCTGATGATGGCCGGGGATTTGACCCGCGTTGTGTGTCTGCGGACCATCTAGGATTGAGCATTATCCGTGAACGGGCACAAGCTATAGGTGCAACTTTACAGCTTAGCAGTCGGCCAGGAGAGGGTACACAAGTGCAGGTTGTTTGGGAGGAATAGATAGAAGATGACAGACGCAACCCCGATTCGCGTTATGATTGTCGATGACCATGATATGGTTCGTAAGGGTTTGGCAACTTTTTTGAAGATCAAGCCGGATTTACTCTTAGTAGGAGAAGCTGGAAATGGTCAGGAGGCGGTCGAATTGTGTGGGCAGGTGAAGCCCAATGTGGTGTTGATGGATTTGGTGATGCCGGTGCTGGATGGCCCGGCAGCGACACGTGCAATTCGTGAGCACTGGCCGGAGGTAAAAGTGATCGCGCTGACCAGTTTCCAGGAGAAAAAGTTAATTCGGGATATTTTACAGGCCGGGGCAATTGGGTACTTATTGAAGAATGTCTCTGTGAATGAGTTGGCTGATGCTATCCGGGCTGCCTATGCCGGCCAGTCTACCTTGGCTCCCGAAGCGCTCCAGGCATTATTGCAAGCCTCAACCCAAGAAACCACTATACCAGATTATGAATTGACACCCCGTGAGTATGAAGTCCTGGAATTGTTGATCGAGGGACTTAATAATCCTGAAATTGCAGAACGGTTGACTGTGAGCCGTTCTACAGTTAAGGCCCACGTGAGTAATATATTGTCGAAATTAGGGGTCTCTAATCGTGCAGAGGCCATAGCCTTGGCTATCCGTCATAACCTGGTCACCTGACCAATAAAAAGATTAGCCACCTCACTATCGGAAAATACCCCAAGTGCCCGATGCACTTGGGGTATTTTTTGTCTATACTAAAAGCGTCAAACAAAGAACACAGCAGTATGTTTTCTTATACGAGGAGATAGAGATAGATTTAGTCTCTTCCTTCAAAAACTGGGTTTTCCACCAAATCCAGAGTGCTCCCGCCAAGAATCGGGGCTTGGCGGGAGCATTGTTTGAGATTTAGCACACTTAACACAGCGTGTTTTTCAAACCTTATAAATAAAAGGAGGTGATGCGTATCGTGATGAAGCAAAGTGTCCCAAGTTGTAGCATTTAATGGTTTAACCCCAAAAATTTTCCAAAGGAGGAAGGAATATGTTTAGGAAAAAGTGGTGGTTGCTCACCAGTTTGTTAGTTATTGCCAGTATGGTATTGGGTGCTTGCGCTGCCCCGGAACCAGAAGTTGTTGTTGAGACCGTTGTGGTAACGAAAGAAGTTGAAGGCGAAATAGTTGAGGTCGTGGTAACCGCGACGCCTGAACCTGTGACACCGGTGGAGTTTAAGTCTTCTGATCCCACAACAATGATCGATGTCTGGGGAGCGGGTGATACCGATACCCTTGATCCAGCTTGGAACTATGAGAGTGCCGGTGATGGTGTTATCTTGAATGTTTACGACCAATTAGTCACCTATAAAGGGCCTGTTCCCACAGAGTTTGTACCCTCATTAGCAACCGAATGGACTATCTCCGAAGATGGCAAGACTTATACGTTCAAAATCCGCGATGGGGTGAAGTTCCACAATGGTGCTGAATTGACGGCGGAGGATGTGGCCTATAGTTTCCGGCGGGGTGTGCTCCAGGGTGGTACTTGGTCTCCTCAATGGCTCTATACTGAGCCGTTCTTCGGTACCGGCGTTTATGATATTGCCGAGCTAGTGGACGAAACCGGTACGTTGGACGACGATCCAGATGCGCTACAGGCCGCCGATCCTGAAGCATTAATGGCCGCTTGTGAAGCCGTGATGGCTGCTGTTGAGTATGATGAGGCGGAACGCACTGTGACCTTCAACCTCAGTCAGGCCTGGGGGCCTTTTATGGCGACCCTAGCCCAGAGTTGGGGTAGTGTTATCAACAAAGAGTGGGCCATCAGTAAGAGTGCCTGGGATGGCGACTGCGCAACCTGGCAGAATTACTACGGTATTACATCTGAGACCGCGCCACTGCGTGATGATATGATGGGTACCGGCCCGTATATGTTTGAGAGTTGGATTCCTGGTGAAGAGACTATCTTGGTTGCTAACCCTGACTACTGGCGCACTGAACCCACCTGGGAAGGTGGTACGGCGACAGTGGCTACGGTGGATCGTGTGATTATGAAGTTGGTGAACGAGTGGGGAACCCGCTACGCGATGCTCCAGGCCGGTGACGCTGATTTTGTAGAAGTACCGCGTGAGAATATCGCCCAGGTTGACCCGATGGTCGGGGAATGGTGCGACTATAATGCTGAGACCTCAACCTTTGATTGTGTGCCCAGTGAAAACCCCAATGGCCCGCTGCGCTTATACCGTGGTGCTCCTACCTCACAACGTACTGATGCCTTCTTCGTCTTTGATATTAACGATGATGGTGGCAACCCCTATATCGGCAGTGGTGAATTAGACGGTAATGGTATTCCTGTGGATTTCTTCTCCGATATTCACGTTCGTAAGGCCTTTAACTACTGCTTTGACTGGGATGCCTATATCAATGATGGTCTGGCCGG
>JAFGKB010000018.1 GCA_016928755.1 Anaerolineae bacterium
CCCTCTCCCGCCAGACGGATGCTGACGCCATCATCAACACCTGCCGGGACCTTAACCCGGATACGCCGGTGTGTATATACCTTTCCAGTGCCCTCACACTTGTGACACGGGGTGCGAATAATAGAACCCGTACCATTACATTTAGGACACGTTGTGATATTGACAAATGAGCCAAATAGCGTCTGTTGTACCCGACGCACCTGACCACTTCCGTTACACTCATTACAACGGTCCGATTTCGTCCCCGGTTCAGCACCAGAGCCATTACAGGCCGGGCAGGTATCCATGCGTTTAACCTCAATCTCACGCTCCACACCTTTGGCCGCCTCTTCAAAAGCGAGAGTGACACTAACCCGCACATCGTTACCACGCCGGGGGCCACTACGACCACGGCCAAAATCACCAAAACCCCCTAGGTTACCAAATACCTCAGCGAAGATATCAAACGGGTCACGAAAACCGCCATAATTTCCCATCCCCCCCATTCCATTAGAAGGGACTGTGCCGAAACGGTCATACATAGATCGCTTTTCAGGGTCAGAAAGCACTTCATAGGCTTCGTTGATACCCTTGAAACGATCCTCAGCATCTACTTCTTTACTTACATCCGGATGATATTTACGCGCTAACTGCCGGTAAGCACGTTTAATTTCATCCGGATTGGACTCTCTCGAAACTCCTAGAACTGCATAGTAATCTGTAGCCATCTTCACTCCCAATAAAGCCGTAAAAAGTTATTTATCAAATTGTCTTCTTTTATTAAAGCTCAAGCAAAACATCAGTGTCACGGGAACCGGGTAAATACATATCGTAAACCAGCTCACTTAATACATCCGCCACAAAGCGAACCACAGAGATAGCCCGTGCATAAGCCATACGCATAGGTCCCACAACGCCCAGGGCACCAGAAGCATAATTAGCAACTCCATAGCGGGCCAGCACCATACTGCACGTCCGCAAATCATCCCAGCGGCCCTCCCCGCCAATAACAACACGCACCATCCCAACACCCACAGAAGGTCCTAAAGTGTCGGCAAGCACGGTTTGAAGCAAACTCTGCTCCTCTAAAACACGAATTACGCCGGCTGAGGCACTGTCAGCCTCACTGAACTCCGGCGCCATAAGTAAATTAGAAAAACCAGAGCGATAGATATCATCGGTTGGCGTCTGGGCCATTTGCTGCATGATCAAAATAATTAAATTAGCCACCTCAACTTCAAACGGTGGTAATTCTTGAAGATGGGAAGCGATCTCTTGTGCCTTAAGTCCGGTACAAATCTGGTTCAAACGGTCCGCAACCTCACTTAATTCGCCCTGCGACATAGGCTTAGGCAACGCCAACATCTGCTGTTCTACCATCCCGCCCTGTAGAACCAGGATAAGTAATATCGCACGGCCGTGAGTCGCAATTAGCTCCAGATGTTTATAAAGGACTTTTTCCGCCCGTGGGGGTGTGACAAGAGACGCCCCTTGCACACTCTGTGATAAGACAGCAGCCGCTAATGGCATCCATTCTTCAATGTGGTTACGCGCCTGGTAGAATTGGTGGGCAATCATCCGTTGCTCAGCTTGGGGTAGAATATGCTGTTCCATTAAGCGTTCTACAAAGTAGCGAAACCCCTTCTCGGTAGGTAAACGCCCGGCGGAAGTGTGAGGTTGGTAAAGATACCCTAGCTCCTCAAGCCGGGCCATCTCATTACGCACAGTAGCGGGACTACATTCCAATTGATAAGCATCCACCAAAGTACGTGAAGCTACCGGCGTAGCCGTCTGGACGTGCTCGCGTACAATCAGACTTAAAACTATGGCCTGCCGAGAGGTCAGAGCTTCTGAATTTTCCGACATTACCATTGGAACTCCCACTCCAATCAAAATTTAGCACTCTTATTTATAGAGTGCTAACCACAAGTTAAATCCCATAATACCATGAAGGAAAGGCATGTCAACAAGTTACCAAAATTTCATATAAAGAAGAGAATCACAGATAAACCAAAAGGTTAGCGTCAAGTAAAAGCCATTTCCTTATGGTAAGCTATATATTGTAAGAAGATAGAAATTGCGTTTCAATCTTCCTCCTCCTTAATTGGTAACACCGGGGACAAAGGGGCTGTCCCCGGTGTCGCCATATATGGGGGTATTTGCTCGTAACCGGCTTCATGCTACAATACCTATATAATGGACAGTAATAATCACCCCTTATTGCACAAGCTAAATGAACAACAATGTAATGCGATAATATCCAGGCCAGGTCCAATTTTAGTATTGGCAGGGCCGGGGTCTGGTAAGACGCGGGTATTAACGCATCGTATCGCCTGGATGTTACAAGAACAGGAAATCGCAGCCTGGAATATTTTAGCCGTGACATTCACTAATAAGGCCGCCCGCGAGATGCGCACTCGCTTAGACAATATGGTAGGACACAATGTGGCCCAATATATGACGGTGGGAACGTTCCATGCTATATGCTCCCGTATACTACGCCGTGAGGCCGAACATATCGGACTTGATAATAACTATTTAATATTTGATACAGATGACCAACTTTCGGTTATGAAAGAAGTGGTCAAGGACTTAGGGCTGGATGACAAACAATATCGCCCGCGGAGCCTGTTAGGCGGGATCTCACAAGCCAAGAATGAGTTGATAGAACCGGTCGACTACCCTATCAGCACTTATTATGATGAGATTGTATCCCGGGCTTACAGCCGTTACCAGGATATTCTACGCCGCAGTAACGGAGTAGATTTCGATGATTTACTGATGGAGACCGTCCGGCTATTTCGCACACAACCAGAAGTCTTACAAAAATACCAGGAGCGTCACCAACATATTCTCGTGGATGAGTTCCAAGATACGAATATGGCACAATATGTCTTGTTACGGCTGCTTACCCATGAACAGCGCAGTATATTTGTCGTAGCCGACGAAGACCAATCCATCTATTCCTGGCGCGGAGCCGATGCTCGCAATATACAACGGCTACGAGCGGACTACCCAGAGATAAAAGAGTATCTCTTAGAGGAGAATTACCGCTCCACCCAGGTTATCCTGGATGCAGCCCATAGCGTTATCCAGGAGAACTTCAACCGCACACCGAAACAGCTTTTTACACGCAAGGAAGGCGGCAACCGTATCATGCTACATGAAGCCTATGACGAACGAGAAGAGGCAGATTATGTAGCACGAGAGATCAAGCAGTTACTTCGTGGTGACTATACACCCAGCGATATAGCCATCATGTACCGCACCAATGCCCAATCCCGCGCTTTAGAAGAGACCCTGATTACGTATAATATTCCCTATCGCTTGATCGGCGCGACACGCTTCTACAGCCGTAAAGAAATCAAGGATGTGCTGGCCTATCTACGCTTGGCACAAAACCCAGATGATGATGTAAGCTTCCAGCGGGTTATCAATGTGCCGACACGGGGCATCGGAGCGCGGACCCTGGGCAAAGTCATAGAATATGCCAAGGCTATACAAACCAGCTACTACCAAGCCGCCCTCAGCCTCATCCAACAGGGGGGACTGAGTAAGCGCGCCAACAACGCATTACAAGCCTTTGTTACCTTGGCGACAATGTGGCATCAATCATATACGACACTAGATGTCACTACATTAATGGATAATATCTTAGCAGATACTAACTATGAACGTTTCTTACGGGATAGAACCGAAGAAGGCGAATCCCGATGGGAAAACGTTATGGCACTGCGAGCTGTGGCAGCAGACTTCCCTGACAAACCCTTAGTAGAGTTCTTAACGGATGTCGCTCTGGTA
>JAFGKB010000126.1 GCA_016928755.1 Anaerolineae bacterium
ATGCGAATGGTAGAGATTATACAAAAAAAACGTGACGGGAAAGAACTGACGACAGAAGAAATACAGTTTTTTATAACCGGCTATACAAAGGGTGAAATCCCTGATTATCAGGTGTCTGCTTTGCTGATGGCAATTTTGATACGGGGAATGTCAGACCGGGAGACTGCCGATTTGACAATGGCGATGGCGCGCTCCGGTGAGATGCTTGATCTTAAAGATGTTTCACCTTTTGTTGTAGACAAACACTCTACCGGTGGGGTCGGGGATAAAGTTAGCCTGGTAGTTGCGCCGGCTGTTGCCGCCTGTGGCCTTCCTGTTGGAAAGATGTCCGGGCGTGGTCTAGGGTTCTCCGGTGGCACACTGGATAAGCTAGAATCTATACCTGGATTCCGGGCTGATTTGACGGTGGCCGAGTTTAAGGCCCAATTGCAGCGTATTGGCTTGGTACTGACGGGGCAATCGGTTAACCTGGCCCCGGCGGATGGCAAACTCTATGCATTACGGGATGTCACCGGTACGGTGCCTAGTATTCCCCTAATCGTCGGTTCCATTATGAGTAAGAAAATCGCAGCCGGTGCGGATGCCATTGTTTTGGATGTCAAAGTGGGCAGTGGCGCCTTCATGAAGTCCTTAGAGGATGCCCGTGCCCTGGCCGAGGGCATGGTACGTATTGGGGATTCTGTAGACCGTAAAGTCGTGGCCCTCATCTCAGATATGAACCAACCTCTGGGTTTTGCTATCGGTAATGCTATCGAGGTCCGCGAAGCGATTGATACACTCCACGGTAATGGCCCGGCTGACTTCTACGAACATTGCCTGGTTGTCGCCGGTGAGATGCTCGCCTTGGGTGGGCAGGCAACTTCCCAGGCGGCTGGTATCGAGTTGGTGAAAGAGGTCATTAACTCTGGTGCGGCTTGGGCCAAGTTCCGCCAGATGGTCATCGAACAAGGTGGGGATGTCGCTTTTGTGGATGAGCCAACCCGCTTGCCGGTTGCCCCCATAATCCAGGCTGTTCTTGCTCCACAATCTGGTTACCTGACCGGTGTACAGACAGATGAAATTGGCATGACGGTAGTTGGCTTGGGGGGAGGGCGTGAGACCAAGGGCCAGCCGATTAACCATGCCGTAGGGTTGATGCTGCATTGCAAGGTCGGGGATAAAGTGACTGCGGGACAGCCTCTCTTTACCATCCATGCTTCTGACCAAGCCCATTTCGAGGCGGCGGTGGCCCGAATTCTAAAGTCGCTGACTTTCTCTGAGCAACCCGTAGCTGCTTTGCCTTTATTCTACGACCAAATTCGAGTGTAATTCAAAGATTCCATAAGTCGTTGTTTGGCATAAGTCTGTGCTAATGTTGGTGTGCTCGCATAGACCGGTGCGACTTAAGACTTTTGTGGTCTATGACGATATCGTGGTAACCTTGCATTAGGTTTTGAAGATGTTATAATGCACTTTAGGTAGTTTCAGGGCCGTTGCCGGTTTCCTGGAATAGCTCTATTAGTCTTGGAGGAGATTTATAATGAGTCTTTACTTGAATATTGTCCAGATTATCCTGGGAATAGCACTGACAGTGTTGATCCTTTTTGAAGTTCGTAGTAGTGGTATGGGCGGCGTTTTCGGTGGCTCTCAGAGTGGTTTGGTCCGTAAACGTCGTGGTGCTGAATTATTACTTTTCCAGATCACTATTGGAACTTCCCTTTTGTTTTTCTTGACCTCTATTGTTAACGTTTTACTCACAAGCTAATAAATAGCTTAATTTAAAAAAGGGACGAAGCATAATGAATAAGGGGAAGTATGAGAATTTCTCCTTATGTGTTTTCGTCCTTTAGTTTTGTACTGAAGTATATATATGTTTCGTCGTATTGGTTGGCAGGTCTTGTTGGTAGGTGTGGGGTTTTTGCTCACAGCTACCATGTTGGCTTATCTGGCTACTACATACACCACCGAATTCCGCCCGGCTCGTGGGGGGACCTATGTTGAGAGTGTGGGAGGGTATCCCCAGTCGCTTAATCCGCTGCTCAGTTTCTATAATGATGCCGATAGCGATGTTGTGGCCCTTACCTTTAGTGGGCTTACACAGATGACTATGTATGGTGATGTTGAACCGGACCTGGCCCAGGGATGGGAAGTGGACTCCCGGGGAATGACCTATACTTTTCGGTTACGTAATGATGCCTTGTGGCATGACGGCGTATACGTAACGGCTGATGATGTACTCTTTACCGTGGCCTTAATTCAGGATCCTGATTATCCCGGCCCGCAGGATATTGCCAGTTTATGGCGTTCGGTAAGAGTTGAGAAAATTGATAGCTATACGGTGCGGTTTAGCTTGCAGGAACCTTACGCGGCGTTTTTAGATTACACAACCTTGGGATTGCTTCCGGCACACGTTTTAGAGGGTATCCGCGCGGCTGACTTGCCTACATTGGATTTTAACCGTGCCCCTGTGGGTACCGGCCCGTTCCGCTTGGTTGATGTGACGACGGCTGAAGGTCAGATTACTTCGGTGACACTCAAACGTTTTGAGCGTTACTATGGTGAACTCTCCTATCTTGAGAATATCGTACTCCGCTTCTATCCCACCCCTCGTGCCGCGTTTGATGTTTACCTGGATGGGTCGGTTGAGGGTATCTCACGTATTCCATCGGATTTATTGTCAGAGGCCTGGAAACAGGAGAGCCTTGTATTACACTCTGCGCCAACCTCTGAAATGACAATGATTTATCTCAATGAGTTAATGACTGATACGCTGCCCTTTGGAAATAGTTCCGTCCGGCAAGCGTTACTTTATGGTCTGGATCGCCAGGCTTTGATAGATAATGTTTTGATGGGCCAAGGTATCGTGCCGGAGACTCCATTGTTACCTGGGACATGGGCTTATGATACCGCAGGTGTCAATCGTTATCCCTATGACCCCGACCGGGCGATGATTGAACTCTCTGAAGCCGGGTGGGTCCGTAGCTCGATTACTGAACCCCTCCGTAATGTCGCCGGGCAGGTTATGGCCTTTGACTTGATTGCGGCCAATGAGTCCCGTGACCTGGCAATGGCGAATTATGTCGCCGAGCTATGGGGAGATTTAGGGATTTCGGTTACTGTTAAAGGCGTTCCCCCGCTGGCCTTAAGTGGTGCTTTGGAATCCCGTAGTTATGAGGCTCTACTCACACACTTGGTTATTCCTGGTGATCCTGATCCTTATCCTTTATGGCATGATACCCAGGCATTTGTGGGCCAGAATTATACCGGTTTTCGCCACCGGCGTATCAGTGAGATTTTAGAGCAAGCACGGATGACGGCCGACCGTCAAGAGCGAAAGGTGCTGTACCGGGAATTCCAGCAGTTATTTATGGAAGAAGTCCCGGCTTTGCCGCTTTATGTGCCTGTATATACTTATGGGGTTGATTCCCGGGTACAGGGGAGCCAGATGATGCCCTTGATGTATACCGGGGACCGTTTTAAGACGATTTCGGATTGGTTTGTGTTACAACGACGTGTTGTTGGGGGAATACAGCGACCGTAAAGACATAAATATTTTTTATCTTTTGTTGTGGAAGTGTGAGGAATGAGGTTGTGCTATGGGATACGCACTTAATCTCTTGTTTCCTCCGAGCTTTCTTGTATAATTGAGCAAGTTTACACAAATATAAACCACAGCTTTTAGGGAGGTATTTTTTATGACCAAGAAATGGGTATTTTTAGCCCGTAATGCCAAGGAAGAGTATGGCAAAGTGTTGGGCCACGAGCCGTCCACTACCGAGATGAAGAATCTTATGGGTGGTAAAGGGGCCGGTTTGGCAGCTATGACAGCTTCTGGTGCTCCGGTTCCCCCAAGCTTCACAATTACCACTGAAGCTTGTGTTGACTATATGGATTCTGGTGATTTCCCCGAGGGTATGTGGGAGCAAACCCTTGAGGCAATGCAGGACCTTGAAGCGCAGACCGGTAAGAAGTTCGGTGATACCAAGAATCCGTTGTTGGTTTCTGTGCGCTCCGGTTCCCGCCTGTCAATGCCGGGTATGATGGACACAGTCCTTAACCTGGGATTGAATGATGAGACTCGCGTTGCCATTGCCGAGCTTTCCGGTAATGAATGGTTCTCTTATGATGCTTATCGTCGTTTCGTCACTATGTTCTCCGATATCGTGATGAAATTCTCCCGTATGCACTTTGAGGAGAAGTTGGAAGAGCTTAAGAAAAAAGAAGGCATTAAGCTGGATACCGAGGTTAGCCTTGATGGGTTAAAGTGGCTGGTAGCCGAGTACAAGAAGATGTATAAGGCTAAGTTCGGTGAGGACTTCCCCACCGATCCTTATAAGCAACTTGACCTGGCTATTAAGGCCGTCTTCGATTCCTGGAACGGCGAGCGCGCGATTGCTTATCGTAATCATGAAGGGTTCCCCCACGATTGGGGTACAGCCGTTAATGTTTGTACGATGGTTTTCGGTAATATGGGTGATGCATCAGCTACGGGTGTGGCTTTTAGTCGCAGTCCCAGTACTGGTGCTCATGAATATCTCTATGGTGAGTTCCTTATCAATGCTCAGGGTGAGGATGTAGTGGCCGGCATTCGCACTCCGCAGCAGGTCAGCTTACAGGGGTCCCGTGAATGGGCCGCTGAACGCGGTATTTCTGAGGATGAGCGCAAAGCCAAATATCCTAGCCTTGAAGAGGCAATGCCTAAAGCCTATGCCGAATTCATGGAAATTGTTGACCAATTGGAGCACTACTACAAGGATATGCAGGATATGGAGTTCACCATTGAGAATGGTAAACTCTGGATGCTCCAGACCCGTACCGGCAAGCGTACCGGTGCTGCTCACGTGAAGATTGCTGTTGATTTAGCGGAAGAAGGCATTATTGATAAAGAGACCGCTGTGATGCGTGTCGAACCCGATCATGTTGATCTCTTGCTACGTCCTAGTTTTGACCCCCATGCTGAGAAGACTTTGATTGCCAAGGGTCTTAACGCTTCCCCCGGTGCCGCCGTGGGTGTGGCCGTTTTTGAGGCTTCCAACGCCATCAAGCTGGCAGAAGAGGGCAAGGACGTTATCCTGGTTCGTCCGGAGACTTCCCCCGATGATGTACCCGGTATGTTGGTATCTAAGGGTGTTTTGACCCAGAAAGGTGGGGCAACTTCTCATGCCGCCGTTGTTGCCCGTGGTAATAACATCCCCTGTGTTGCCGGTTGTGAGGTGATTAGTGTGGACCTGGGCCGTGGACAACTGACTGTTGGTGATATTATTGTCAAAGAGGGCGATACTATCTCCATTAACGGTTTCAACGGTGAGGTTTACACCGGCGCAGTGCCCCTCATTGAGACCCGGTACGAGGATCAGGTTGAACTGCTCACATTGCTCTCTTGGGCTGACGAAATCCGCAAAATCGGTGTTCGTGCCAATGCCGATCTGCCCCCCGATGCTATACGTGCTGTTACCTTTGGTGCTGAGGGTATCGGTCTGTGCCGCACCGAGCATATGTTCTTCGATGAACGTGCCCGTGATGCCGTTGTCCGCATGATCCTGGCCAAGAATCAGGCCGACCGCGACGCGGCTTTGGAAGAGATTCTGCCTATTCAGGAGAAAGACTTCGAGGGCCTGTTTGATGCAATGGACGGCAAGCCCCTTATTATGCGCTTGATTGATCCCCCGATGCATGAGTTCCTGCCTCCTTATCACGAGTTGATTGAGGAAGTTGCTACTCTCAAAGTGACGGCCCCCGATTCTAAGGAATTGGCTGAGAAAGAAAAGATGCTCGAGGTTGTTACCGGGATGTGGGAAGTTAACCCGATGATGGGTCTCCGTGGTTGCCGTGCCGGTATTATGTACCAGGGCCTCACCGAAATGCAGACCCGCGCCTTTGTCCAGGCCGCGTGCCGTTGTGCCAAGCGTGGTGTGGATGTACATCCCGAAATTATGATCCCCTTGGTTGGTCATGTCAACGAGCTTAAACTCGAACGTAGCAAGCTGGAAAGCGTTGCTAAAGAGGTCGTGGCAGAAGAAGGCGTTGAAATTCCGATTATGTTCGGTACTATGATCGAGGTTCCGCGCGCGGCCTTGACCTCTGATGAGATCGCCGAGCATGCCGAATTCTTCTCCTTTGGGACCAATGACCTGACCCAGATGACGTACGGCTATAGTCGTGATGATGCTGAGGGTAAGTTCTTGCTCAAGTATGTTGAGGATGGTATCTTGCCCCAGAATCCCTTCCAGTCCCTTGACCAAGTCGGTGTTGGTAAACTGATGAAGATTTGTGTTGATCAGGCTAAGGCCGTCAAGCCCGAGCTTGAACTGGGTATTTGCGGTGAGCACGGTGGTGACCCCGATTCTATTGACTTCTGCTACCGCGTTGGCTTGGATTATGTGAGTTGCTCCCCCTTCCGCGTTCCTGTAGCGCGTTTGGCGGCTGCTCAGGCTACAATCCGCAACCGTAAGTAAGCCTGATTTTCGTTAACTTCGCGGCGCATCCTCCCAAAGAGGGTGCGCCGTTTTCTTTTATTTGACAGGTTTGTTTTCTGAGGTTGAATATAGGTAATGGCATTTACGTTATAGGAGGCGAACATAATGACTAAAAAGATCTCACTAGCTGCGGTGCAGATGAATGCCCAACCGGCTTTGGTTTCTGACCGGTTGGCCCGTGCCGGAAATCTGGTTGCCCAAGCTGTCCAAAATGGGGCTGAGTTAGTAGTGTTACCCGAACTCTTTAACACTGGGTATGAGTATGCGGATAACAACTATACCTTGGCCGAATCTCTGGATGGTCCTACCCTTACCTGGATGCGGCAGACAGCAGCGCAACATAACATCTTCTTAGCCGGTACATTGTTTTTACTGGATCATGAAGATATTTACAATGCTCTGTTTCTCATTGGCCCACAAGGGCAACAATGGCGTTACAATAAAAACTACCCCTGGATGTGGGAGCGTGCTTATTATCGCGCCGGTGATAATATCACCATTGCCGATACGCCACTAGGTAAAATTGGTATGCTGATTTGTTGGGATGTTGCCCATCCGGCTTTGTGGTCCCGCTATGCTGGCAAGATAGACCTCATGCTTGTTTCCAGTTGTCCACCAAAGGCTAGTGATCTTACCTTTACATTTCCTGATGGCTCTCGTGTTATGGCCGGGGATGCCGGGCTTATACCACGCCATATCAAAAGTACTGCGGCGGAAACCTTCGGGCTTAATTTGCGCAATCAGGCCGCAACATTAGGGGTTCCCGTTGTCAACACAACCGGTACCGGACTGTTCTTGTCGGCTATTCCCATGCCCAAACTTTCATTGGCCGCTTACACTATATCACGGCCTGATTTATGGCGTTATCTTCCAATGACGGAGGGTCTGCGCGTAGAGGCCGGATATTTCCAAGATACCTATATCGCCGATGCCCAGGGTAAGGTTCTTGCCCAGGTTGCACCGGGAGCGGAACATTATGTAGTCGCTGAGACGAAAATCCCTGAAAGTACCCCCCAACCTAGTACGCCACAGCCGGCCTTTGGAATTTCTCCGTTTGCCTATATGTTCGATGAGTTTGCGAATACTGTGTTCGCGCCTCTTTACCGGGATAGTGTGCGCACGGTTTATGGTTCACATATGGCTCCTCTGACTCACCAAACGTGGCGTTGGACTGCCGGAATGGCGTTAGCCGGTATATTGGGATTTGTATTAGGCCGACGACTACGGTCTAAGGCTTAAGGCATGGGTGGCGGAGCAAAGCTCGTTTTATTTCTGGCTTTTCTGAAAAAATCAGTTAAAATCTGGAATGGTGTGTTGTAAGTAAGTTAGTTTTTACACTTACCAAAATTTTAGTCTGACAACACTGTGGTAATTTTCAGAATAGCTTAATTTACGAAAGAAATTGGAGGCAGTATGGCACAAAAAAATACAAGGTCTGGTTCTTCAAAGTCTGTAGATTTACAAACGGCGACTTGGATTATAGCCATTGCAATGTTACTTTTTATCGGTGGTGTGGTTCTGATTGTTATGAATAGCGGTAAGGCTGCCGCGCCTGCGGTAGAGCCTACACCTACTTTGTTTGTTCCGATCACTTCGACCCCTGAGCCTGAACCCGAAACCCCAGAAGTTGAGGAAACTGAAGCAGCCCCGGCTTCAGAAGAAGTCAGCGGTAATCCTGATATGCCTGAAAATCCTGTGGAGCGTAACGGAATGTATAGCGCGCCGCCGGAGCTGGTTATCGACCCAGATAAGTCTTATGTAGCCACTATTGTGACCGAGAAAGGCGATATTGTGGTGGACTTGTTTGCCGATAAAGTCCCCAATACCGTGAATAACTTTGTTTTCCTGGCCCGTGAGGGTTACTATGATAATACTACGTTCCACCGGGTCATTGAAGACTTTATGGCCCAAGCCGGTGACCCTACGGGTACCGGTATGGGTGGCCCCGGTTACCAATTCGAGGATGAATTCCATCCTGAATTGACCCACGACGGCCCTGGTGTGTTATCTATGGCGAATGCTGGCCCTGGTACTAATGGCAGCCAGTTCTTTATAACTTTTGTTGAGACTCCCTGGTTGGATGGAATGCACAGTGTGTTCGGAAAAGTCAGCGAGGGACTGGATGTCTTGATGTCTATCAGCTTACGTGAGCCAAGCGACCCGAATGCTGAGCCTGGGGATTTGATTGAGACGATCCGTATTGAAGAACGTTAACCAATTGAGGGTACATATGACAGGACAAAGATGTCGGCCCTGGCATACGATTGGAAATAAATGGTATCTACTTCTGCTAGTAGCGGTTATCGTGTTTGTTGCTGTTGGCTGTGGGGTAGAGTTCCCTACGGCCACGGCAGATGAGCCAGTTGCGGATAGTGTAGGTGGTGATTTATCATCGCCGGCACAGTCTACGCCGGGGACTCTCTTGGATAATGATGGCGCAGACCTTGAAGTACTGGCGACGCCGACTGCCAAACCCTTACCTCCAACTGAGACGATTGCTCCAACAGAGGAAACAATAGACCTCCCTCAACCGTTACCAGAGGGACTTATCCCAGAGCGTTTTGGTGCATTTCAAGGCTATCCTTACGATGCCGGGGAGACAGATGCCCGTTATCCTTATGCATTAAGCGGACGGCGTTTATTCCCGGCTTTAGGTTCGGCAGATGCGCCCGTTGTTGTCCAGGAGTTTACCGAAGTTTTCTGTGGTCATTGCCATAATTTTGTGCTCAATGAAATGGATGAATTCCTGTCCGAGTATGTTTCGTCAGGACAGGTGCTCTATGTCGGGCACTTTTTCGGTTTTGCGCGCACTGAGTCTTTGTCCTACGTTGAGGCATCTATGTGTGCCGCGGAACAGGGCCGCTATTTTGCCTATGTTCATGCGGTTTTTGATGACCTAAGTAATAACGGTGCGTTTGATTTATTAGAGGCAGCAGCGGCCTCAGAGCTTGAAATCGACCAGTTTACGGCTTGTCTTGAAACGGGCCGTTATCGCCCGGCTGTACAAGATGCCTTGGAACATGCCCAGGGTATGGGGCTGCATGCTACGCCGACGTTCTTTGTGAATGATACTAAGGTTGAAGGTTATAGACCGGATGAAATCCGGCGTTTGATTGAGGCGGCACTAAAGCGCGATACGTCTTCTAATGCCGACTAATTGTTGTTTTATAGAATCTAAGAATAGGAGTCTATTACTATGCTAGATAATCCAGTAAGTCGTAATGGTATGTATTCCCATCCCCCTGAGATGGTTATTGATCCAGAGAAGTCTTATATAGCCGTAATTGAGACGGAGAAGGGAGATATTGGTGTTAAGCTGTTTGCCGATAAAGCCCCGAATACGGTGAATAACTTCGTATTTTTAGCCCGTGAGGGTTTCTACGATAATACCACTTTCCATCGGGTAATCTCTGATTTTATGGCCCAGGCCGGTGATCCTAGCGGTTCCGGTATGGGCGGGCCGGGTTACCGGTTTGCGGATGAATTCCACCCTGATCTGAAACATGATGCCCCCGGCATCGTCTCTATGGCTAATGCCGGCCCTAACACTAACGGCAGCCAGTTCTTTATTACCTATGCGCCCACTAAGTGGTTGGATAACAAACATACTGTCTTTGGGAAGGTTATTAGAGGGTTGGATATCCTTTATGATATTTCTCCTCGTGACCCCCGGTCGGCATCTAGTCCTGGTGATTTAATCAAAACCATTACGATTACCGAGCGATAAAGGTACATTGTGATACTAACAGCAAAGGCGGGATTTTTACCTATTGGGAATCCCGCTTTTGGGTTGTTGTAGCAAGTTGTTTTTGTTTGGAGGGGAACTTTATGCGACTGTATAAAGCCTTACTTGTGTTATGTGTATTGTGTGGGTTGGGGATATTAGCCGCTTGTAATTCACAAACATCTACCTTGGAGACCCCTGCGCCAATGGATGTATCCCCCGTAATTGAGAACGGAGGTGAAGCGATGGTATTTGAGTTAACCAGTGATGCGTTTGTACCTAAGGCTGCAATTCCCGGTAAGTATACGTGTGATGGTGACGACATTTCCCCGCCTTTGGCCTGGGGAGAGCCACCAGAAGGAACGCAAAGTTTTGTCTTAATTGCCGATGACCCGGACGCGCCGGTAGGGGTCTGGGTGCACTGGGTTATTTATAACCTACCTGCTGATTCCCGTAGCCTGGCAGAAGCTATTTCCTCAGATAAAGAACTTCCCGACGGTACTTTACAAGGGAGAAATGGCTGGCGACGGATTGGCTATGGTGGCCCGTGTCCCCCCAGTGGTACGCACCGCTATTTCTTCAAACTTTATGCATTGGATGTGCGGTTAGACCTCAACGCCGGTGCTGGAAAAGATAAAGTACTTGAGGCTATGACCGGCCATATTTTGGCCGAAGCTGAGTTAATAGGTACTTACCAGCGACAGTAGTTCTAATACCCTAATGCTTTACAAAGTGTAATTTGCCCTAGTTTGCTTTTCGCCCCCGTCCTGGGGGCATTTTTTGTGTTTAAGATTGCAAAAGCCTTAGCGTATCCGTCATGCCGAAGCATCTCGCGCTATCCGTCATGCCGAGCGTAGCCGAGGCATCTAGACCTTGCGGCAAGCTCAAGGCAGGTTCCTTCGACAAGCTCAGGATGACGGGTTCGTTGGTTGTGTGCAGTCGAGACATTTCGCAATCGTCATA
>JAFGKB010000001.1 GCA_016928755.1 Anaerolineae bacterium
AGTGAGGGGGTGGCTCTTAATACCTGGTCTAATGATACCGAGTTCTATATACGAGTCCGTGGGCGTTATGGTGCATATAGCCTGGAACAACCTTTCCGGTTGGAAGTCGAGATGCAGACCTCTGGATGTGATGCTGTCAGTGATGATTTGCCTGCCACGAGTCTTGTCCCTACATATGAAGGGTATAATACTGTTATCCTGGTCGATTTTGACCGTATGGAAGGGACCGCTGTGGATAAAGAGACTTTGCTTGCGCGGTTGGCAGCCCTGGCAGATCGCCCTGAAGTCAACGGTGTGATCGTTGACGTGGGTCAAGATGCCCGTGTCGCGGCAGCGAATGAGCAGGCAGATGCTTACCCTGCTTGCCCTTATGCCAAGAATCTGGTGGCGGATGCCATCAAGTCCATTGTGGATAGTTACCGGGTTGAGAATCCGCTGGAATATGTGGTAATTGTGGGTAATGATGATGTTATCCCCTTCTTCCGCCATCCTGACCAGGCGTTGTTGGCCAGTGAGAAGAATTACGCGCCGCCGGTCCGTGATAACACGGCCTCACAGGCTAGTCTCAAGTTAGGGTATGTACTTAGCCAGGACCGTTATGGGGCACAAACTGAGATCTCCTACATGGCAGACCGCTTGCCGGTGCCGGATTTAGCCGTTGGCCGTCTGGTCGAGACCCCGGCGGATGTGATAACCTTGTTGGAAGCTTATCTTAGTACGGAAGGTGGGGTTGTTCCGACGCCATCGTCAGCTTTGGTCACCGGCTATGACTTTTTAGAAGATGCTGCCGAAGCGGTTCTGGCTGAGTTAGAGGCCGGCTTGGGTACAACTGCGGATACGTTAATTGCTCCCCGTGAGATGTCGCCTGCCGATCCAGATGCTTGGACTGCGGATGATCTGCGTGCCCTTATCACACAGAACCGCTATGACCTGGCCTATCTTGCCGGGCACTTTAGCGCCAGCCGCGCGCTGGCTGCGGATTATGCCACGCGCTTGTTTAGCACGGATATCGTCTCTTCCACTGTGGACATGACCAATGCTATCCTCTTCAGTGCCGGATGCCATTCTGGCTATAACATTGTTAATGAGCACGGTGTCACTAATGTGACCCGTGAGCCAGATTGGGCGCAGGCATTTGCCCGTAAAGGTATCACCTTGATTGCCGGGACCGGATACCAGTATGGTGATACTGATTTGATTAAGTACAGTGAGCGACTCTACCTGGAGTTCAGTCGTGAGTTGCGCTATGGTAGTGGCCCTGTTGCCGTGGGCCAGGCACTGGTGAATGCCAAGCAGACTTATCTCGACACAACGCCGGAGTTGCGGGGTATCCATGCCAAAGCTCTCCTAGAAGCAACCTTGTTCGGGTTGCCCATGTTACAGGTTGAGTTGCCCCGTGGTCGTGATCGCCAGCCGGCTATGTTGTCTGATTCATCCATTGTCTTTGAGCTACAGCCATTCACTTCTGACCCAGGGCTTACCTTAGGTCTGGAATTTGCCGATATTACGGCAACCCTACAACTGACCCAAAGCACTAAGACTTTGCATGTTTTAGGGACGACAGATGAGGTCATTACGGCGACTTACCTTTCCGGCAAGGACGGTATGACCCTTAACCCCCTGGAGCCGGCCCTGCCGGTTGCATTCTACAATGTCACTGCACCCCGGTCTGATACAGTGTTGCGGGGTGTCGGCTTCCGTGGCGGGTTATATCATGAGTTGCCGGATGTCTTGCCTTTAACCGGTGCTCCGGCTACCGAGGTGCGTGGTATCCATCCGCCCTTTTACACCGATGTTTTCTATCCGTTACAGCCCTGGCGAATTAATTACTTTGATGCCTTGAGACGGGGCAGTGAGGGTATAACGCGCCTGGTACTTTCTCCGGCCCAGTATATGTCTGGCTCCGCCGGGGAGATTACGGGTATACTCCGGGTATTTGATGAAATGCAATTTCGTCTATACTATAGCGGGAACTTTAAAACCTATGAGGCCGGAAGTACACCTGCTCAATCTGCCCCGCCGTACATTGCTAATGTTGCAGCAAATTACATAAAAAACTCTCTGGTTTTCAGGGTACGGGTCAATGGTAACCCCGCTGCCGGAATCCAGGAAGTGTGGGTGACCTATAGTAAACCTGATGGCTTCTGGCGATCCCTGGACTTAGTCCAGGACAGGGAGCTTTCTACTCTATGGTGGGGCGTGTTGCCGGTTGGTAGTTCGGTAATTACGGATATGCGTTATATGGTGCAAGCCGTCAATGGTGTTGGTCTGGTCGCCATAGATACCAAGCAGGGCGCTTACTATACGCCAGGCGATAATCCAGGTTCTGAACCATCACCGACTTCGTACGATACCGAACTCGTCTTCCAATCCCCTCCCACAACGGGGACTTATGGCTCGCTACTTACGTTTAAAGTGCGTTTGACCCGCAGTTCAGATAATGCGCCGCTGGCAGATAAGCTCTTGACCTTTGGTTTGGGTTCATTACGGCGTCGGGTCAGGACCGATAGTTATGGCATGGCTAGTGTGACGCTGCCTTTGCAAGTTCTGCCCGGAGAACAGGAGGTACGGGTTTCGTTTGCCGGGAGTGGTGATGCCCTATTGGCTAAGGCTGTAACACCTTTGACGGTTTTGAAACAAGCGACTTCTATAAGTCTGGTCTCTGGTAATGATGAAGAAATGCTTGTGGCGACGCTAACGGATGTTGACGGCCGTCCGTTAAAGGAAATGCCGTTGTTATTTGTTATTGGTGATGCCGCATACCAGGTGCTGGAGGCGACTGACTATGCCGGACGTGCTGCACTAGGTCCAGTGTCACTTCCTGATGGTGCTTATCCTGTGCGCGTGACCTTTGGCAGTGCTGTGCTGTTAGGTGATGGTGAGGTAATTGATTTGCGAGATGATCGCTATATGTCGTCATCCCAGAGTCGTATTCTGAATTTGGGGAGCCATTCTATGTACTTGCCTGTGATTATGCGTGAGTAAGACCTTACCCCTCTTAATTACCCTTAAGCGAGGGAGATTAAGAGGGGTAGCCCTGGAAGGAGTAATGGGTCTGTGGAAGATGCTCTAAGTGTTTATATCCCAATGGATCGTCGTCAGGCTTTAGCTTATGAGATAGCCTTGCCTGAAAGGACTATGGGTGCCGGTCTATTTGCTGATATTTCGGGTTTCACGCCGCTTACGGAAGCGCTCGTCCAAGAATTTGGGCCACAGCGTGGCTCTGAGGTCTTGACGCACCATCTCAATCAGGTCTATGATGCGCTTATTACCGAGTTACACCAGTATGGAGGCAGTGTTATAGTCTTTAGTGGTGATGCGATTACCTGTTGGTTCGACCGTGATAATGGTTCCCGTGCCGTCGCCTGTGCCCTGGCTATGCAAAAGGTTATGGAGCGTTTCTCCACCGTGGAAATCTCCGCTGATCGTGTTTCCGGTGAAAAAGAACATAAGACAGTCTCTTTGGCGATGAAGACGGCTGTGGCCGTCGGGCCGGCCCGGCGTTTTGTGGTGGGTGATCCACAGATTCAGATTATGGATGTCTTAGCTGGTACAACGTTAGACCAACTGGCTACTGCTGAACACCTTGCAAATAAGGGTGAGGTACTGGTAGATGTTGCTACTTTTGTCAATCTCAGCCATCATCTCCACTGGAGTGAGTGGCGCGAGGATAAGCCATCAGGCCAACGTTTTTGTGTTGTGCGTGATTTTGATTTACCTGTTGTATCTGCGCCGTGGTCTAAAATTACCCCAGGTACTTTTGATGAGGCGACTCTGTGCCCTTGGCTCTTGCCCCAGGTCTATGAACGTTTGCGACGTGGACAGGGTGAGTTCCTGGCTGAACTACGTCCGGCGGTCGCTTTGTTTGTGCGTTTTGGCGGGATTGATTATGACGATGACCCTGACTCTGGACGCAAATTGGATACTTTTACCCGTGAGGTGCAGCGTATCTTGGCTTACTATGGTAGCCCGTTACTTCAATTGACTATTGGAGATAAGGGTAGTTACCTGTATGCTACTTTTGGTGCTCCGTTGTCTTATGAGGATAACGAGATCCGTGCCGCTTCTGCCGCGATAGAACTCCGTGCGTTGACTCTGCGTTTGGATTTTATTAGCAGTATTCAAATTGGTATTAGTGAGGGCCGGATGCGTGCTGGTGCTTATGGTGGGACAATGCGGCGTACTTACGGAGTTTTAGGGGATGAGGTTAACCTGGCCGCCCGCCTTATGCAGGCCGCTGCTCTTGGACAAATCCTGGTTAGCAAACATGCCCAGGAGCCGGCTGCGGATGTCTTCGACTGGCAGGCACTGCTCCCTATTCAGGTTAAGGGAAAATCCAGGCCAATTCCGGTTTTCAGTCTCGAGCGGTTTAAACAACAACGCACTGCTTATTTACAGGCTGTAGATTATAAGTTGCCAATGGTGGGTCGTGAGGCTGAACTCTCGATAATTCGGGAGAAAGTCGCTCAGGCGTTAGCTGGCGCGGGACAAATTATTGGTGTTACGGCTGAGGCCGGCGTGGGAAAGTCCCGCTTGGTAGCTGAGGGGATTAAGATAGCTCAAGCTAATAATTTCCTGGGTTATGGCGGTGAGTGCCAATCTTATGGTACTAATACCAGTTATTTGGTGTGGCAAGATATTTGGTGGAGCTTCTTCGGCCTCGACCCAGGTTGGGACCTTGAACAACAAATAGAGTCCCTGGAAAACCAACTAGAATATATCGATTCCGCATTGCTCAGCCGGTTGCCGTTGTTGGGAACTGTGTTAAATCTGCCCATTCCCGATAATGACTTGACCCGTTCCCTGGATGCGAAATTGCGTAAGACGGCTTTACAATCCCTGTTGGTGGATTGTGTGCGGGCCAGGGCACACCAGACACCCCTTCTCTTTGTCTTGGAGGATGCGCATTGGATGGATTCTCTATCCCAAGAGTTACTAGAGGTAATCGGGGAGAATATTCAGGATGTGCCGGTTTTTATGTTCATTGCATACCGCCTGCTCTCTTTGAATTCGCATCGGGAACTGGCATTAAGGGGTTTATCTAATTTTAGCGAGATTTCGCTCTCTGATTTTACGGCTGATGAGGCTGGACGGTTGATTGACCTTAAAATAGCGTATGCGTACGGTGAGGATACTCCTGTCTCCCCGGAGTTTGTGAAACGTATTACGGCCCGCGCAGAAGGTAATCCTTTTTATATTGAGGAATTGTTGAACTATTTACGCTCTTTGGGCTTGGAACCACAGCAAGTGCAATCTTTAGATGACTTGGATTTACCTACCAGTTTGCATAGTTTGATTTTGAGCCGTATTGATCAACTCTCTGAGAATCAGAAGAGCACGTTAAAAGTGGCCAGTGTTGTAGGGCGTTTATTCCGGGCCGCGTGGTTATGGGGTGCCTACCCGCAACTAGGCGACAAAGAGCGTATTAAGACCGATTTGGAGATTTTGCGCCGGTTAGATTTAACTGTATTAGATTCTCCTGAGCCAGAACTAACTTATTTATTCAAGCATATTGTGACCCAGGAAGTCGCCTATGAGAGTTTGCCCTATGCGATGCGTGCTATTTTGCATGAATATATCGGCCGATTTATTGAAGTGGCTTACACGGACAGTCTTGACCAATATGTAGACTTGTTAGCCTATCACTATTTCCGCAGTGATAATGAATTTAAGAAGCGAGAGTATTTGCGCCGTGCCGGTGATGCTGCCCAGGCCAATTATGCGAATGATGCGGCTTTGAATTATTACCAACGCCTCTTGCCTTTGTTGGAAGGTGAGGCGCAGATTTCTGTGATGTTGAAGACTGGTCCAGTCTTAGAGCGTGTAGGTCGCTGGCAGGATGCAGATAAACTTTACCGTGAGATTATGCGACTTTCCAATGAATCTGGAAACCGGTTACTTGAGGTACAAGGACAGGCGGCACTGGGGGACCTGTTGCGGAAACAGGGTCAGTATGATGAAGCTGCTATATGGTTGCAACGTGCCCAGTTTGGTTTTGATGAGTTAGAGGATAACACAGGAGTTGGACGTGTCCTTCACTGCGCGGGTACCCTGGCGGCGCAGCAGGGTGATTATGAAGCAGCTAAGATATTGTATAAAGAGAGCTTGGAAATTCGCGAGACTTTGGATGATAAGTTGCATATTGCGGCTTTGTTGAACAATCTGGCGATTATTGCTCGTTTTCAAGGGGATTTAAAGTTGGCCCGTTCGCTTTATGAGGATGCTTTGTCAATTTGGCGGGAGTTAGGCGACAAATGGGCAATCGCTATCGCCTTAAACAATATGGGCAATCTTCTGATTGATGAGGGCGACTATGTGGGCGCGCGCAACTTATTAGAAGAGGCGGTCGCGCTGCATCGTCAGGTTGGCGACAGATGGAATATTGCCAACTCTTTAAATAATCTTGGAAACGCAGTCCGTTCCGGGGCACGTTCTGTGGATGATTATCAAATTGCTTATGAACTCTATAAAGAAAGTATGGAAATAAACTATAATCTTGGTGATAAGCGCGCTTTAGCCTATCTATTTGAAGATATCGGGTGTATGGCTGTCTTGCAGGGGGAACCACGACGCGCGTTGTGTCTTGTGGGTTTTGCATCTGCACTGCGTGAAGAGGTCGGCGCGCCGTTATCAACTGCGGAAAAGGAGAAATTAGAGCAACGTTTAGAAGTTGCCCGCCGTGAACTTGATCCCGGTACGCAATCGGCGATACTGGTAAGAGGGCAGAGTATGTCTTTGGCTGAGGGAATGGAGTGTGCTTTGTTACAAAAAGAATATATCACAAGCTGTTTGTGTGCAAACTGATTGCAATTAGGAGGAAAGGTAGTGTATGTTCCAGAAAATATCCAGTAGTTGGCAACTTTTAAAAGCCAGCGCGGGGGTATTATGGGCAGATAAAGAGTTGGTAGTGTTTCCTATTATATCGGCAGTGGGAACGCTTATAGTAACGGCTTCTTTTGTGATCCCCATATTTACAACCGAACTTTTCGCTGCTTTTGTAGCAGCCGGATGGTTTTTTAGCTTGATCGGGGCCTTCATCTTCTACTTTGTGGAGTATGCTATCATACTCTTTGCTAATACAGCTTTAGTGGGGGCTGCTTTAATTCGTTTACGTGGTGGAAATCCCACCGTGCGCGACGGTTTTTACATCGCGGTTCAATGTGTGGATGCGATTGTGGGTTATGCTCTTATCTCTTCAACTATTGGGGCATTGTTACGGTGGATTGAAGAGCAAGATGAGATTGCCAGCTTGTTTTCCACCTTATTCGGCTTTGGCTGGAGTTTGGCCAGTTACCTGGTGATCCCCATTATTGCTGTGGAGAATATCGGGCCGGCTAAGGCGGTTGAGCGCAGCGCAACATTGTTGCAACAGACATGGGGGGAACAGATAGCCGGTAATTTTAACATAAGTTTGATTTTTGGACTGGTTTCCGCGGGACTGGTATTCCTTGGTGCTGTAGGGAGTGCTATTATGTTGGCTTCTGGTGCTATAATGGGAGTTATTGTTATTATCGGTGTTTTGATCCCTCTTTTAGTGCTTATTAGTTTACTTGATTCTACATTGAGTGGTATTTACTCAGCAGCCCTTTACCATTATGCTACCGGGGGACAAGATGGTTACTTTGAGTCTGATGTTATGGAACAGGCTTTTGGTTAGAGAGTGCTTGTCATAAGGGTTTGGACTTGGTATAATTTTATCATTAGTAGGACAAGTTG
>JAFGKB010000127.1 GCA_016928755.1 Anaerolineae bacterium
AAGTGCGTTACCCCTGTTATATAAAATGGAATTGTATATCCTAGCTAGGCACGCAACCCATTGAGGGCATCGTCCACTGTAAGCCAGCCACTCCCAGGGAAAAGACGGGCAACCTGTGGCGCGAAGAGGGGCGAAGTGCTCAGAACCTCTGCCGGCTCGCCCAACGCAATAATCTCACCCTGGCTCATTAAAGCCACCCGGCTGGCCGCCGCCGCGGCGAGTTCCACATCGTGGGTCACCAAGAGAATGGCCATATCTTCATCTTGCCAGGCTTTCAGCAACTGCAAAAGCCGTCGCTTGGCTACATAATCAAGGCCGCGGGTCGGCTCATCTAATAATAACGCCCTAGGGCGTGTGACCATAAGGGCACCTAACGCCACCCGCTGTCGCTCACCCGCGCTTAGATCACGGGGATAAGCACCGGCCTTAGGGCCAATGCCTAGCTGGTCCAACAGAGCAACCGGGGGGAAAGGGGCAGAATCAACTGCGATGTTATGGTTGCGCAGGGTGATAAGTAACTCATCCATGACTGTGTCGGCAAAGAGCAAAGCATTGGGGTCCTGGGGCAAATAGCCGACTTGCCGGCAGATGTCAGCGACTTCACGCCCAGCAATATCAGCACCGGCCACCTGTACCCGGCCCTGTTTAACGGAGACTAACCCCACAAGAGACTTTAAAAGGGTGCTCTTTCCCGCACCATTGCGCCCCATCAATGCCAAAATCTCACCTGGATAGAGTTCCAGATCCAGACCTTTCACAACAGCAGTACCATTATAGGCCAGGTTAAGGCCCCGCACCGCGATATAAGGCAGAGTCCCGTTATGGTTATGGCCGGCGGACGGAATGCCGGTCTTCTTTACGGAGATGGAACGGCTAAAACGCCGGCCCTCTTTAATCGTCAGGGGCAGCGGGTTCCAATCCAGAACCTTGCCCAACTCTACTAAAGGGGGAAGCAAAAGCATATCGGGCAAAATTTCCCCTGGTTCTCCCACCTTTACACCACCACCGTTATCCGGGAGATAGACCAACAAATCGGTAAAGGGCAAGACCCGTTCCAGACGATGTTCGGCAACAACCACGGTTAACCCCAGGTCAGCATTCAAACGCGCCAGCGCATGGAGCACATCTTCAGCAGATTTAGGATCAAGTTGCGATGTCGGCTCATCCAAGACCAATATCTGGGGTCGGAGGGCTAAAGCAGCAGCAATAGCTACTCGCTGTTTCTCCCCCCCCGAAAGTGTATCGAGATGGCGATCACGCAAGAGCGCAAGGTCAAGTAAATCCAGGACTTCTTCTACCCGCACCCGCATTTCTTGACGAGGCAAGGCAGCATTTTCCAACGCAAAAGCCAACTCATCTTCCACCCGGTCCATTACAAATTGGGCTTCCGGGTCCTGGAAAACAAAGCCTACATACCGGCTCATTATCTTTGGCGTAGCCAGCACCGGGTTTTGCCCGTGCACCATAATCTGTCCCTGTAGAGCACCCCCACTAAAGTGAGGTACCAAACCATTGATACACCGCAACAGGGTGGACTTGCCCGCGCCAGAAGCTCCTACAACCAGTATAAATTCACCTTCTGGCAACTCAAGGCTGACATCCCGCAAAGCGGGACTGTCCCCTTCTGGATATGTATATGTCACATGGTCAAACTTAATCATAACAACCTCAAATAACTTTGTGATGCGTGATGCGTGAACGGTATTTATGTTTTTACATCAAAAGTTTTATTTTTCTTTATGTAAACCAGTAAAGGACTTAAAAATCCCAATAGGGCACTGCCCACCAATGGATTGAAGGCTGGTAAAGTAACTGTAGGGTAAGGTGTGTAGGCACGAATTTCCGGTTCTAATATCCATAAGGTACCTAGTGCAAAGAGAATTCCTGACAATACCAGGCTATCCTTAAATGACCAGTGATGTTGCCGGTATACCGTATAGGTCGCGTATTTGCCCAGAGACCAAACAGTCGTCAGAATCAAGCCAGCACCCAAGGCCATTCCTAGCCGGCCCCACAAGGTGATATTCCACACCTTATCCAAGAGTAAGCCCACCAATAATGCTACCAAGCCTGTAGTTAAACCAAGCCGGGTATACAAGGTTTGTCGTGGCCCGCTGCTGGCAGAGAAACCACGGGCAGTCATAGACTCAGCCAATTGAAAAGCCCGCTCTAGCCCCCCGGTCAACAACGGGATGAAGAGGGGCAGCCAGTCACGTATCCCACGCATACGGTGACCGCGCACCGCTTGCGCCTCACGTATCTGCCGGAGTTGCCGCAGTGTGACCGGTGCAAAGGTTAATGCAATAGAGACAACGACGGCAACTGGGTAGAAGGCACGCGGGATGAAGCGGATGAGGTCACGCACCGGGACGGCAACATTAAACACGGTGAAGACTGTGAACAGCGCAGAGAGTACCAGACCATTAATCGCACCATAGACTAATGCCTCAACCGTTAACGGGCCATAAGAGAGTGCCGGAAACCAGGGTGCCTGTATCTCCGGGAGCAGTATGGTGGTTCCCCAATTTGAAGTGATAGTATTGAAAACCGCTGTTACCGGGACTAAGAACAGCGTAAAGCGTAACGGGGAAATCGGAACCTGCAAAGCCTTTTCTTGGGACTGCACCCCTTGTGATAATAGCGCACCTAACAGCACCAATACCACCAAATACAAAGGATTATGGGTGATCGAAATCGCAATGACTACTGCGGCCAGCCAAATAACCCAGGTCACCGGATGCATCTATGTAACCCCGGTTCTAAAATCCCGCTGGTTTCAATAGCGGTGCTATCATGTGTAAATGCGAACCTGCGCTTAAACCGCCGTAATACACGGAGAGTAGGCGCGCCAAACAGAAAGAGTAAGGCGGCATTCCCAAACGCACGCGAAATATCCCATGTCAAGGATGTGACGCTATAGAACAAGGCATAGCGCCGCAAGGTCTCGCGAATTGTAATCCCCAATTCCCAGTATTGATCCGCCGGCCCGGTGGCAAAAGGCCAAAACCAGACATTCATAATAACCCCATAAAGCAGGCCCCACACAGCGCCAACAAAGGCCAATACGGATACTTCAAACCGGCTATCTTCTCCCCCCACAATCTTCACCAGCGGGCGGCAGAGAGGGGCTAATAACCCCACCCACCCGGCTGTAAACATCTGGTAGGGCATCCAGGGGCCAATACCACCGGTAATAAAGGCCGAGACCAGTAATGTCAGTGTCCCCATCAAGAAACCAAAGCGGCTGCCATAAACATAGCCGGTGAGTATGATTAAAAAGAAGAGCGGGCTAAAGCCTCCGGGGATAGGAATAGCGATTTCCACAAAGCGCAAGACAGAGTTAATGGCAACCAATATCCCCAGTAAAGCGATAAATTTAGTACTAACTTCATCCCCTTGTACCTCTATCAACAAGGCGATAAAACACAAGGCCACCAGCACAGTCAGAGTCAAAGGCGCATCTGCACTATGAGCCATACCATCCTGGGCGACCATTGCCGGCCAAAGAAAAGGATACAAAAACGCAAAAAGACCTATCAAGCTGGTTAGGCCATAGGTCAATATACTGAAGAGTTTACGCCGGCGGCTATTCAAATCCATATTTCTGCACAACCAGGTATCCCACACCAAGGCCCATAAGCAAGATACCAAAAACGAGATACCCTCCCCAATTAGCTGTCTTTGATGACACAGGCTGCTCAACCTCATACCGGGGCAATGAGGCAGTATTAGACACAGGAGGCGGCGTAGTCGTAGGGGAAGTTAATTCCTGTTGGGGTGCAATTAGGCCAGTTTCCGGTGTGGGAGAGGGCTGAGACGGTGGGGTTGCCATCGCCGTGGGCGTAGACACAGGCACCAGGGTTAAGTAAGTAGTCGGCTGCGGCACAGGTTGGACGACATCCGCAACAGACGTATAAGTAGGCTCTGGTGTCATAACCAGAGCAGGAACAATATTATCACAAGTGCCGTCCACTTCCAATGTAAGACTTAGTACCTCAGAAGTCCCGTCAGCATAGGTAACATCAAGATTATAAGAGGTAGCACTACAAGGACAGACGGACCGGCTGCCATTTGCAGTGACGCTTTCTCCCATAAAAACTACGGTCTGAGCCGCAGTGACTTCCCAACGCAAAGTGGTGCAGGTACCGGCACGTACTTGCTCTGCATCCGACCAAAAACGTTTTTGAGCTATTGATGTATGTGTTGTACTGGGTGTTTCTGTTAGCTCCGGTGTCTGAGTAGGTGTAGGCGTAGCAGTAGGGGTATGGGTAGGTACCGGGGTATCTGTCGCTGCCGATGGCGGAGCACAAATTTGGTCGAAGGTCAACACTCGGGGTTGTGTACCACTACTGCCAAACGAACCCGACCCCCAACTCCACCCCTCTACATCCCCGTGGCTAATCTGACGGTTACTACTACCCAAGTTAGAATATTGCCACTTACCATCTACCAAGTAGTAATAGGCCCAATATGCGCAAGTTCCACCGTTGCCGCACTCACAGAAACAATTGGAACTAGGACAACCCTCATTATCAATGGAGCACACCGCCGCCCCAGGCCCGGTACTATAGTCAATGACCAAATGCAAGTTATTAACCGCCTGGAGCACATCCAGCCCGGTAACGTTTGGGCCATCCAGGGTCACACAGCGGGTAAGTAAGGCGTCATTTCCATGCCGGATGACCAACCCGACTTTAATCGGGGAGTCAGCTTGGGTATGATAGACACAGAAAAAGAGCAAAGAGAGCACTAATGTAAATAACGATAAAATTACGATACTAGATTTTCGTTTCATATAAACTTCCAACTATCAAAATGACTCTACCACAAGCTCTTTAAAGACCAATGCCGTTGTGTACCGGGTAGATAAATTTTATATGGTGTTGGAGTGGGCAAAAGTACCGTACCTGTCGGTTGCTGGGTCACCGTGCAAATATCGGTAAAGGATATTTGGGGCAATAAATCTGCATTATCTGCTCCTGATTTAGCCCAGAGCCAACCATCAACGGCACCCGGCTGTACCGCATAGCTATGAGAACCCAATACAGAATACTGCCACCGGCCATCGACTAGATGCCAATAAGACCAATAGACACAAGATGTACCACCGGGACATTGGCAAAAACAGTTATCCGCCGGGCAACCTACCCCATTCAGAGCACATAATTTACCTTCGGACGCGACGATATCCAAACCGGTGCGGGACAACAATTCATAGCCACTCAACATTGATTCGGTAAAAGGCACACAGTAGGTCAATATCTCTGCATCACCGGCTTCACCAAAGCGCATGACTACCCCGGCATAGTTCAGGTCTTGAGCTTCTACAGAGGGTAAGAAAGCCCCTACAACCAACCACGCTATTATAACCGCAAGACCTATATAAAAGTAACGGACTTTATCTTTTATCATTGCTAAAGAAAGAACTTAAGCTTCCGGCGCGGGTCTAATCGCTCCCCACGCCGGAAGGCGTTGATTCATACTGTATACTACCCGTTAACTCTTAATTAACAAGGGTAGATAAACTTCATGATATGCGGTTATCACATCCCAGTGGTAAGGAACACTTGCGGCTCCAAAACGAGCACTTTTAACACCGTCAACAGCCAGACGATAGATAACACCGGCGTCAAGCTTGGTAGTAGGGGTAAGCACCGCAGTACGTCCTGCATAACCGACGATACTTTCCACAGTGCCATTAGGCCCCTGGATAGTGAATGTCCCGGAGTTGACAGTTGTAGGATCGAGTTCTGTATTAAAGACCGCTATAAACGGACCTTTCTGGGGAACATCCAGACGCTTTTGTAAGCTGGTGGAAATCACAGCCGGGCGGAAATGCAGCGGCAAGGGTAAACCGGCCATCCCCTGTAATGTCTGCCCGGTAGCACTGGCGGTACCCTCGAAATCTCCTACAACAGACTGCCGGGACATAAGCCATTGGTCAGGGCTATTCACAGGCAAGGTCAAGCCCTCGCTAGCCGAAATAGTGAAATCGGCAGGGGTTAAGTCCAAGGCCGCAATCGCCTGTAGAATATTAGCAGTGGCAACCACATTGGCCGGCGGGTAGATAGTAGTGGCCGGTGGAGCAGAGACGAAACCACCCGTGGGAGCTTGCAAGGAGTGGATAAAAGCAGTTGCGCTAAGCATCTCCGTGCGGGTAGGAGCAATGCCGGCAGATACAAGGGCCTGGACAGCTAAAGATGTGCCGTAGGCATAATCGCCATAGTAAGACCAGCCCCCATTAGGTTCTTGCCAGTTCAGCAACGCCTGGGTAAGAGTACTGGGTACAGTCTCCCCTAAAGCAGCATAACCAAGGGCAGCCCAAGCCTGATCATTTAATGTATTATCCCTAGGTGACCACGCGACACGGTCATCCAAAAGCTCCTTAAGAGACAGCCCGGCAAAGTAAGCGGTGTCCATATCCATAGTGTAGGCCTCAGCAGCTACAACCCCCACAACCAATTTACCGGTCTGCGCTACAGCAGTTGTCGTGTAGACGATAGATTCCCACGTTGAAGTACTGGGCGTCGTATAACCAACAGCACCTGCGGCCAGGTAATCTAATGGCGTTAGCCCCGCCACAGTCCAATCCCTAGGGTCAAATCCGGCGGCCACCGCGCCTAATACAGCATCAAGGGTAGCGCCGGAACTGGTCCCCCAGAAACCGGGAAAACCGCCATCGGCTTGTTGGACACTGTCAAGATAAGTGATAGCAGCATGGGAAGCCACACCTTGCCCATAATACGGATAAGTATGCCCGGCTATAGCGGGGATTACCTGGAGGGTGGCCATAAGACTGTCAACACCGCTAAATTGGAAAGCCCCGGTTTCTGCGTTACGTACCTGCAACAGGGCGTCAATGGGCGTAAACCCGCTAATGGAAACCGTATAAGTCAGAGGGTTGACACCGGCGGCCAGCAAACCCTGCACGGCTAAAGCGGTGCTGTTGGGGTTGGCCGTTTCACCGGAGTCAAACGCCGTATTCCAGCCGCCATGAGGCTTTTGGGTTCCGGAAAAGTAAGCAGTGGCACTGATAAAGGTCGTGGAAGTCAAGGGTTCATTGGTTACAGCCAATGCCTGCAAAGCCATACCGGTTGTGTCTGGGTCAGCCCCCCAAGAAGCCATATATTCCCAAGCACCAGCATGAAGCTGACCAGACTTAAGGGTATTGACCGCCGTTACCGGCACCGTCATATTCAAAGCATCCAGCGCTATGATGTAGCTAGAGAGTGCCCAATTTCCCTGACCAAAAGAGCCAGTATCTGCTTGATAGTAACCATTAAGACGTTTAACGAGGTTGACCCCGCCGAAGTCATAGGGGTTCTTGCCGGCGGCAACTACGGCCTGGACTAACAATGCCGTCTGACTCGCCGGGTCCCACCCGCTACCGGAGAAAGTATCGGCATGCAGTGCCAGGTAATCCAATACCGAATTGGCCCCGGTGACGACCTCTGTAGGGTCAATTCCGGCAGCCGTAAGAGCCAAAACAGCCTGGGCAGTAGAACCAACAGAGCCAAAGCCCCCACCGGCCTGTTGCTGTGTAAGCATCCACTGTGCAGCAGACTCAACATAAGCCGGATCAAGCCCTTGGGGAGCAGCAGGGGCCGCCACTACAGGCTTGGCAATCAGCCCAAATCCGGGAAAAACAACCAGTGCAGCCAAAAGAGCCACCACAACACCTAAATGACGTTTCATTCTTTCGCCTCCTAGACAGCGATACCTAAATTTGGAACTGCAAAATAAAACTACTACGCACAAAAAAACACCCCCTTCGTATAGAAGGGGGTGCACAAAGCTTAATTTATTAAGCCTATGTAACGTGCCCAACCTTTCCACGAAGGCTACGAACACTCGTTAAGGTGGAGTATCGGACTTTCTCATACTGAGATTACCGTTGCGGGACAGTGCCGGACTCACACCGGCTTCCTCGCTTTCAGCCTTGGTCTTAAAACGCAAGGCACCTCAACGAACATTGGTATTCAATTGTTAAGTTAAAGTATAGCACAGGTTAAAGGGTTAGCAAGACCACAATTACTATGATTGCAAAGGTCTTAAGTCCCCTGCCTTTAAGGACAAAAGCTACCGCTATGAGTAATAATATAGGCTAGACAATCACCTAACAGAGGCTTTTGTAGGCTTGTTATCACGCTTGCGCAGCCATACATAAAGCAACAATACCGGAATCAAGAGAAACAATGAGCCATAGCGATCCCAATAGGGAAGCCAGGCATCTGGTAACAACTGGAAACGGGAACCAGATGAAGTAGAAGCAGCACCACTTCCGGCCACAGGGATAAAAACCTGCACCGTTGGTTGGGGCGTAGGTATAGCAGTTGGCCCCACATCCTGATGGATAGCTATTACTGTCTGGGTATCCAAACAGGATATAACAGCTAAGCTATCTCCGGTGGAGAGCATAGATAGCAATAAGGCAATGCAAGTTACTATAAAGGTATATCTAAGTTTCATCGACATTCATTTCTTTACCTTACAGGAAATGACTTTCTAGCGGGTACTAACTGTTTTAACAAGAGAGTAGGACGAGTTGGTAACTTGTCAAACCCAATGCGTGAAAACCCTGACAAATACCACGAACACACAATGCGCGAGCGACTCATGCGTGTATTCATAGCTGCCACAGAGCAAAGACAACAGCGAATGTCGAAACATCTCGCGCTATCCGTCATGCTGAGCGCAGCCAAAGCATCTAGACCTTTCAACAGAGCTTAAAGGCAGGTTCCTTCGCTACGCTACTAAGAAAGTCGCGACTGCACATGACCAACGGACCCGTCATCCTGAGCGTAGCGAAGGATCTAGATGCCTCGGCTTCGCTACTAAGAAAGTCGCGACCGTACACAACCAACGAACCCGTCATCCTGAGCGTAGCGAAGGATCTAGATGCCTCGGCTTCGCTACTAAGAAAGTCTCGACTGCACATGACCAACGGACCCGTCACCCTGAGCGAAGCCGAAGGGTCTCGACTTTCTTTCTGAACCATGTCTCTTATGATTATTACTCGGCATGACGGTTAGCGCAAAGTCTCGACTCTCTCTGCACTAAACCGTGTCTTGCGGCTGTTGCTCAGTATGACGGATTAGGCTTCTGGGGGCTTCTGGTAAAGTTCCATGAGCACACCGTGACTACTCTTAGGATGAACAAAGGCGTAACGTGTGCCATCAGGATGACTGCGGATCTCCGCAGCCATACGCGCACCGGCAGCCTCTAGTTTAGCAACCGCTGCTTCAATATCCTCAACTGCAACACAAATATGGTGAATGCCTTCACCTCGTTTTTCCAAAAAGCGACCGATGCTGTTTTCAGGGTCCAAGGGACGCAGTAACTCCAACTCGGTCTCCCCCATCGGCAAAAAGGCGATTTCTACACCCTCGGCCAGGACTTCCTTGCGCTCACCAACGGTAATACCCAGAGCATCACGATAAAAAGCCAATGACTCATCTAAATCTTTAACAGCAATAGCTATATGGTGAATATGCATAGTACCTCCAAATAAGCCCGGTAAACGGGGCTGGCATTAAGTAATCTTATCACTATGGTATCCATTATGGGCAAAAGTCAAACTCAATGACAACCAGACTGCGAAAGTCTAAACACCACTATAACTTCTTAAGTACTCTTAGTTATGCTATAATAAAGGCATAACATGGCTTAAGCGAGGTACGTTACCTATGGATAATATGGAGCGAACCGATTACGATTCACCCTGGAAAGCGGCATTGGAGCACTACTTCAAGGAATTCATCGCTTTCTTCTTCCCCCAAGTCTATGCCGGAATTGACTGGACCCGCAACCACGAGTTTTTGGATACTGAGTTACGTCAAGTCACCCGTGATGCAAAGATCGGCCGCCGTTTAGCGGATAAGCTGGTCAAGGTATGGCGCACCGATGGCACTGAGTACTGGGTACTGGTGCATATCGAAGTGCAAAGCCAGCCCGACCCGGACTTTGCCCGGCGGATGTATACCTACAACTATCGTCTCTTCGACCATTACAACCGCGAGGTGGCCAGCTTGGCTGTACTCGGCGATGAACAGCCCAACTGGCGTCCGCAGCGTTTTGGCTACGAGTTATGGGGCTGCAAGGTCGGCATTGAGTTTCCGAGTGTGAAGCTGCTGGATTACCGAGAGCCGTGGGCCACTTTGGAAGCGAGCCGTAATCCTTTTGCCATCATTGTGATGGCACATTTGAAGACTCAGGAGACCTATCAAGATGTTATGGCACGGAAAGAATGGAAGTTTGGCCTATTGCGCCGTTTATACGAACACGGTTACCAACGGGCGGACATCCAGGAACTCTTTGAGTTTATCGACTGGATAATGAACCTGCCGCCAGAGTTAGAGCTGGCTTTGTGGCAGGAATTGCAGAGTTATGAGGAGGGGAAGAAAATGCGCTATATCACCAGTGTAGAACGTATTGGCTACCAACGAGGTGTGCAAGAAGGTATGGAGCAAGGTATAGAGCTAGGTATAGAGCAAGGCGCAGTACAGACTGCCCAAGAGAGCATCTTCAAGATTTTGGAAGCCCGGTTTGGTACATCGCCGGCCCCCCTGAAAGCAACCATCACTAAGTTAAAGGAGCTACCTACCTTAAAGAACTTACTAGTGCATGCGGCTACCGCAGCCACTCTGGATGAATTTCAACGATTAGTAAATTAACTTTATCCGAGAAGATAAATACAGGAGCTTGGCTTTTTAAAGCGAGCTCCTGTTATTTTATTGATCAGAACAGGTCGCTGTTAGGCATTACAGAAGCCAAGAGGGATGATAGTTAGCTTGACTTACACGCTCCTAAAACTATACTTGTCCTAATATTATCCATTAAGCAGGGTATCGTTGAAAATCATCTCAAGGAACCCGATTACTAAATTGGAGGTATAGCTATGTTTCACGCTGCCGATAGAGTGCTGGTGGGCGTGATGAATAACCCCCAGGACTTTGAAATTACACGTGATGAAGGCTGGTACCGGATACCGAAGCAACATGCCCCTGAGTGTACAACGGATGCGGCGGTGTTGGCCTTTTACTTCACCGCTGCTTTTAAGGAGCAGAAGTGGGCTATTCGTTGGTACGCCGAAGTGAGAGGGTATGAGTTAGCACGGCGCGTTGACCTGCTCCCCAGAGAACCGGAACACCCAAGTGCCAACAAGCCCTACTATAAGCTCCAAATTGGCCCGCTGATTGAGCGCAACCCGCCGATTCCCAGTATGCACTGGCGGCGTATTACTTTTATCACCACCACATGGGATAGGTTTAACGCAGCAGAGGAGATTAACGATTTGTATATTTCCGGAGCCGATGGCCTTTACGTGACCTTGAAGGAAAGTGGTTTTTTCCCGGAAAAGACCTTTATCATACGCCAGAACAAAGAGGAATATACCGCAGATTTGGCAATCCCCTGCCAGAATGGGATTGTTGGCATCACGCTGGATGACCAACCGGCCCCCACAGGAATACTGCGCAATCCCGACCTGGCAACAATTCAATCCGCCGTCGCTAAAATGGGCGGAGCTATTAAGACTTAATAAGGAGCAAAATAGATAAGATGTCACCAGAGACAATGACACATCTACTACCACATTTATGGATACAACAGAGCCAACTCTACCATACTAATAGTGGTATTCTCATCAGTGGCGCTGAGGCATGTCTTATTGACCCCGGCATCACACCAGATGAGATAGAAAGTATCGCCCACTTTGTCAGAGAGCAAGGGCTAACGGTGAAGACCCTTATCCTGACTCATGCCCATTGGGATCATATATTAGGGGTAGATGCATTCCCCGGTGCATTGGTTATCGCCCATGCTGAATATCCCAGAGTCGTGAAAACACACGGGGAACACCTGTCCAGGCAGGTAAGTCAGTGGGCAGAAAAAGCAGGAATTGGTGGGCTGAGTTATTTCACACCGCCCAAGGCAACTATCACATTCACCCATACACTCAACCAGATTATCAATGACCTGACCTTGCGTCTGATTAACGCACCGGGCCACGCACCGGCCCAGTGTGTGGTCTATGACGCCGAAAGCGGTATGCTCTGGGCTGCGGATATGCTCAGTGATTTAGAGATTCCCTTTGTGAGCCATAGTCTGGAAGCTTATGAGGACACTCTGGCCCGTCTGGCAGAGCTGGAGGTCAAAGCATTGATTCCCGGCCACGGCAACCCCACGACAGACCACAACGAAATCAAGCGGCGTTTTACTGAGGATCGCGAGTACCTGGCGGCATTACGCGCAGGTGTGACTAAAGCGTTGGCAGACGAGCTAACTATAGCAGAGGCAGTAGAAGCCTGCGCGGATATTGCCGTCCACCATCCAGAAGATAACGCCGGCGGGCACCGGCTCAATGTAGAAACGGTCTACCTGGAATTGGGGGGTGAAGCAACTCCCGGCCATATGGGCTGGAATAAGGAATGGACGGAAGAGGCATAAAGCCCACATGATTTCAAAAGAGGAACTTACGGCATTAAGGGAGCACCGGTACCGGCGCATACCGGAACGCCGTATCCACACCCTAGAAGAAGCACGGGCTTTTGTGGAAGAGATGGGATTTTGCCATTTCTGGCCTATCAAGGGCATCGAGACGCCCAATCTCTTCCACGCGATTGCCGGACGGGTCCGTGATGTTCCCAATGCCCACGATGACCCGGACCTGAGCAAATCCTGGGGTTGGAAAGATGATGCACTAGACAAGGAATGGTGGTATTACGGCAAGTTGCTGCGACGCCGGGCGATGTTTGTCTCCCTGGACTATCTGCCGTTTTTCTATGCCGGCAGTGAGAATTTCGGGGATCTTATGGACTACCTGGACGAGTACCGCGACGGATTGTTAAGCACTGAGGCAAAGAGTATCTATGAAGCGTTGTTAGAACATGGCCCCTTGGATACAGTCAGATTACGCAAGGAGTCGCGGATGAGCGCGGATAGCGCGAAGAGTCGCTTCGACCGGGCCTTGGTGGAGCTACAAGTGGGACTGAAAGTACTGCCCATCGGCGTGGCAGAGAGTGGAGCTTGGCGATACTCTTTTGTGTATGAGATTTTCCAGCGACACTATCCGGGAATACCAGAGCAGGCTAGGAATATTGGACGGACAGCAGCACAACAGAAGTTGGTCCAAAAGTACCTGGATAATGTCATCGGGACGGACCGGAGAATGGTAAGTAAAGTTTTCCACGCGCTGAAGTGGACGCCCAAGGAGTTAAAACAAGCGATAGCGACATTGTTGGAACGGGGTAGCGTACAAGAGATAGTGGTCGAAGGGATACAGGAAACAGTATTGGTTTCATCAACTTTGTCGGATATAATGTGATCCATCATAATATTAGTCCAACTATTGAACAACATATCATCTAAAAAGAGAGGGTAAGGATAATGAAAGTATCAACAGCCGACGCGGAATTATTTTTCAAGTTGATGTGGTCACTACAATTCTATGTTAATCAGAAGCTCCAGGTTCTGCCTGACTTAGACTCACTAGAGGATTACCAACTATATCCATTAGAAGAGCGGTTCCTGTTACGCAATACTCTATGGGAGAATCCCAACTTAATCGGTACCTATGTTGCCGAAAATCCACAACAGTTCCCGGAAGAAGAATTAGCCATTGTCCAAAAATGGGAACGTCACATTGCTGGAACATTCCAAATTTTTCGCCATCTGAAGAAACACTCCATTTTTATCGGTGAAAATAACCAAGTCTATGGCGTATTGGGGCTTCACGATAGCCTAGAAGATGCATTATATGGGCGGCCCCTCCCGCTTATGGTCAACACAGTGCTACTGCCATTCAAGGGTCAGATTGTCTATGATGGAATATTAAATTCCTATAATGTTTACTTTGGCAGTGGGATCCGCTCGGAGCTTAACGATATCTATATGACGGCCAAGCAGAATAAGCGTATTATTACGACATTGGAACCGGAGTTAAGCCCCCCAACCCCAATCAGTAAGGAACCTATCAAAGATTGGGGGCCGGTAGTGGATGAAGTAGTAAATGCCACAAACTCGCTGAAGGGCGGCCCGGTGATACAAAATGCAGCCTTTAGGTTGCTACGAGCCAGCGCGGCACTGGCACAATCGGCGGTCAATGAACCGGATAACCTGGATGAATTGTGGAAACTAGAGAAACTTGTCAGGACTGCATTGACGCACTTACAAACTGTGCTCAATCGCGCAGAGCGATAACTAACCTATCATCAATTGCTTATGAAGCATACACTTCAACTGGAACCTGAATTTCGGCCTGCGGTTCAGCTTCATGCTCATAAATAGCTTTGAACCGCTGTTCTATTTGTAGTAAAACAGGGCCTTCATAATAACGTTCACCACAACGCAAGCATACTTCACAGGGCACATCACGCACAACAAGGTAGTGGCCGCCACGGCGGTAGATATATTCTACCCTGCGCTGCTCAAACTCCTCTCCGCCACAGATATGACAACGGGACTTTCTCATTGGGACCTCCTTCGCGTCCACGGATCAATAAA
>JAFGKB010000128.1 GCA_016928755.1 Anaerolineae bacterium
ATCTACTTAGATGTATCGGCGGCGGTACACCATAGAGCAGGATTAGGACGGTATGCAGAGAGTCTGACGCGGGCACTCCTGGAACTACCCCAAGAGGAATTTGACTTCGCGCTATTCTATAACCAAGAGCAAGGCATTCAGCCTTTAGAGGGACTTGAGAACCTGCCAAGTCGCACCGTATCGTTAGGTTATAAACCCTGGCGGATGTTAATCTGGCTTGGGCAATTAGGCCACATTCCCTTTAACCGCTTAATTCCCAACGCTACGCTCTTCCACGCGATGGAACATCTGTTATTGCCTTTAAACAAGACACCGACTACCCTAACCGTCCATGACCTAATCTTTCGCCATCTGCCCCAACACCACAAACCCCTAAACCGCTGGTATCTTAACGCTACGCTGCCCCTGTACTGCAAACGGGCCAGCCATATTATCGCAGTCTCAGAAGCGACACGCCAGGATATTATCCATAGTTACGACATTCCAGAAGAGAAGATATCGGTTATTTATGAGGCAGCGGACCCAAAGTTCCAGCCCCAATCCCAAAAGAAGGTGAACGATGTCCGTAATCGCTACCACCTCCCCCAGGACTTTTTACTCTACCTCGGTACCATCGAACCCCGCAAGAACCTGATCCGCCTGCTAAAAGCATGGGAACCTCTTTATCAAGCCAATGAGGCCCCGCCGCTTGTGCTAGGCGGTAAGCGCGGGTGGCTATCTGATGACTTTTTCGCAGCCCTGGAGCAAAGTCCGGCCCGTGATGGTGTTCTACTAACCGGCTATGTTGCGGATGAGGACTTGCCGGCACTGTACGCAGCGGCAACGGCCTTTATCTATCCCAGTCTATATGAAGGATTCGGGTTACCCCCTTTGGAAGCAATGGCATGCGGAACGCCGGTGGTCTGTTCCAATGCATCATCATTGCCCGAAGTGGTAGGGACAGCGGCACTGACGTGTGAACCGGAAAATGAGGAAGCTATCCGAGAGGAAATACGCCGTATCATACAGGATGAAGAACTAAGAGTGAATTTAAGGGAACAGGGGTTAAAACAAGCCGCTAAATTCTCCTGGGCACGAGCTGCCCAAGAGACCTTAACCGTCTATAAAAAAGCCCTGGTATAGTAAACCAGAGCTTTTTTCATAGGGTCTGTAAAAGAATAATTTCCTACACAAACGCCCCCGATGACGGGGGCTTAGAGCAATAACACGGGAAATTTCCCAAACGCCCCCGAGGACGGGGGCTTAGAGCAACACAGGAAATTATTCTATTCTGAATCTTAGTTAGTCAGAAGGTGACCAGGGTTGTGGGATTAGGTCTTCTTCCCACATAGGGTATTCCATTGGTGGCTCCATCAGATTCAACGGGCGTTCCCCTAAACGCACCCATAACTCCCGTTCTTCCCCACTCCGTAGAAGGGTAAGTGTGACACGATCTCCGGGCTGGTAACGCAGGATTAACTCATTAAGGGGTTGACCTTCCCAAACTCCATCACCATCGACCTCAATAATAATATCACCGCGACGGATTCCGGCCTCATCAGCGGGACTACCGGCCACAACCTCAACAACGCTGGCCCCATCCTCGGACATTACAAAGGTGACGCCTAACCAGGCCGTACCGCTTTCCGGCTCAAGAGGCTCCTCCCAGTTGGGTTCTTCCGGCCAATAGTCATAGTCTTCCTCCAAGGGATATTCATACAGCATCGAATCCCGTGTAGACCTGTAGGCAAGACGGCCACCGATTAAGGTTCCCCACAAACACCCAAATAGACAAGCTACCAACATCAACAACAGCGCACCTAAAATAATCGCTGCCCACTTCCAACCACTGTTATTCTCGCTACTCATTGTGCCTCCTTTGCCTGCTTATAGACACGTTCAAACTCCTGCCGGTATTGCGCCGCAATATCACTGCTGTGCACAATCAAAACATTCTCATCATTGTTATTCGCCGCACTGGCGGTGAAATTATACGAGCCGGTAATTACAATATCATCAACAATAATCACCTTGTGATGTAAGATATAGGGGTTACCATCTTTCAAGACATCCACCCCACCCTTACTCAAAGAGCCAAAATCAGCCCCGGTAGATTCTGCGTTCCGACCCTCGATAACCCCACGCACCGGAATACCCTCACGTGCTCTATCAATCAGGGCCTTGGCAATATCATCATCGGTAAAGGCAAAGGCCATAAACTCGATTTCAGATTGTGCGCCTTCTATTAACTCAATAATGCGGACACGTACATCCCCCTCGGCTTCAAAATAATTCTCAAATTGGATGCCGTTGATTTCCACAAATGGATGTGGTGTATCATCAGGAGAAGTAACCCCGAAGGCACTATCTTCAAACATCTCCTTAAATTCGGCTGTGTAGTTCTCCGCTAACCGCTGCGAATCAATGACCAACACATTGTTATTATTCCTATACGTACCATTGTCGGTTAAGTTCCATGAACCCATCCACACCTGGTAACCGTCGATAATAACAAACTTATTATGCATGAAGGCATCACGGTCATCATCCACAACCGGGATGCCGGCCTTCTGGAGCAGTTCCATTTCTTCCAGGTCGAGGTTGTCGGTATCCACAACCATGCGTACCCGGACACCACGGTTATGGACAGCAGTCAGGGCATCAGCAACCCGCTCCAAATCAAAGTCAAAAGCGGCAATATCCACGCTTTGCTGTGCCCCATTAACAGCCGCCGCCAGTTGTACATCCAAACCGCCAACACGATTTTCGGCTTTATCAGGATAAACAGGTGCTGTAAAAGCCACTTGGACACCGCCGGCACTAGGGTCACCTACATATTGCGTACCGCCATTATAAGAACTACCTAAATCTGATAGCTCTATTCCTAGATACTCCTTGCCGAACCAGGCGGCAAGAATCAAGAGCAATGAGAATAGAAATTCTTTTATACCGATAGTCCCACTACTCTTTGTACTACTACTGCGTTTAGTCATTCTATATTCTCCTCATCTTGCGGGTAGTCAGGGGAAACCAGCAACGTTTCTAACATCTCAGCAGGGTTTTCCGCAGAACCACACTGGCGGCCAATACGGCGCAGGTACCGGCGCAAGTAGCTGAGTTTCTGGCTTATGATGCGTTCTGCTACTTCAGGTTCAAGCCTACTAGCACCGGCAATAATGCGTTTAACTTCGTCTTCGGCCCAAGACAATAACACCTTAGCATCCTCATCCACCAAATCTGCCGTCAGAGATGAATCTTCCATAATACGCTCGTAGGCAAGTAGAATTCTATCGTCTTCCATATTGTGCCGTTCCTCCGAAAATAAGGACTTGATACGCTTCACACCATTACGCAAGACTGCTATTAATCGTAACGAGGATCCATTCATAAATACTCACACCAAAACTTCAGTTAGCTTTCTGGAAAATCTTCTGATCCAATTTTCTGATTAAGGCGACTTGTGGTGGCGTGGGACGGATAAAGGGTCTATGTTCCCTTATTATATCCCAGGCAGCTTGAGATTCCAAGCCGGTACTTATCAGATATGCGGCCGCCATTGTGGGAGCACGGCCAATGCCACTGGCACAATGGATGTAAACCCCGCGTCCTGCGGCAATATGCTCAGCGATAAAGGCGGCACCACGCTTCAGGTCATCCAAAGTGGGGTCTGTATTATCCACCGTTGGCAACCACAGATTATGGTCTAAGGCCACGCCCCGCTGCGCATCGTCAGATTCAGAGCGCATATTGACCACAGCGGTAATACCTTCGGCACGCATTTTTTCCAGGCCATGCCGGTACTGCTGTCCCCCAACATACAGATAGGGCTGAATACGGCTGACAGCAGTTGGTGAATAACCGATCACTCGCCGGGCAACTTTATCATAGACCCACAATATCGTGGCCGGTATCCCGTGTTCTAAAAGACGGCGATAAAAGACATAAAAGAACTGGACTACCGGGAAACGCGATAGTTTGGTTTGTGTATAATAGACTTCCTGTTCCAAATAGAACTCCTTCTTAAATCACGGATTGTTGAAGACAGACTACAAAAGTCTTAATAGTCCCCCTGTAAAGCGGAATTCTACCCATTAAGATAAGTTTAGGCCAAAGCAATAGCCCACTAAGACTTTTGTAGTCTTGAACTTACTTACAATGCACCGATTTCCAGAGATATTAGTTTACATCATATTTCCAAAAGCGAAAAGTAAAGGGCATCACATTTAAGAGCTATCTGATACCGGGCCATCCTGGCAAGCGAGCCAGCCGGGGATGCGGTGGCTATGGACCTCACAAGCACCGCATATGCCCAATCCGCAACGCATATGGGCCTCCCACGAGAGTTGGTGGGGGAGGTTATATTGTTGGCATTGTTGTTCCAGTGCCTCCAACATCTTAACCGGGCCACAGGCGTAGAGGGCATCAGGGCGGTTTTCGTTAATCACGTTTTCTGTAATCGCGGTCACCAAGCCCTGGTGGCCCAGGGAACCATCTTCGGTAGCAATATGCACCACTGCACCCGCGCGTTCAAAGTCCGCAGCCAATAAGATGTCCGCAGCCGTACGCGCCCCGGCGCAGAGTTCCACAGTACAACCTTGGGCTATGGCCTTGCGGGCGAGGAAGAACAATGGAGCGACACCATAGCCCCCTCCCGCCAATAGGAGACGCTGGCCCGCTACACGGAAACCATGTCCCAATGGGCCGCGTACCCACAGACGATCTCCTATTTGTAAACGGTGTAATGCCTCGCTAAACGGCCCCACAGCAACGACGGTCAGCGCAAAGGGAAAGTCTGCGGCAATGCTGAGGGGTTTCTCGCCAATACCGGGCAACCAGGCCATTACAAATTGTCCCGGCTGTGATGACACGGGCCGGCCAAAGATAAAGGTTTTAGTGCGGTAGTTTTCTACCCGAATTTCTTTGATTTTTAATACTTGATGCATGCTCATATCCTCAAGACTGGACAGCCAGCCCGCGCAGTTGCGCGAGGGTTGCATAATGATGTTGTGCCATAAAGGCACGTAGTTCCTCGGCGATTTCTCCCATAGCATCAGGGCCACGATACCACAAGGCCGATCCAATTCCCACGGCGGTCGCGCCGGCCATGAGCATCTCTGCGGCATCACGCCCGGTGGTCACACCACCGGTGCCAATAATGGGGACAGCTACAGTCCGGGCAATATCGGCGACGCAACGCAGGGCAATCGGTTTGAGCGCGGGGCCGGAGATCCCCCCCACCCGGTTAGAGAGTACCGGACGGCCAGCCGAGGCATCGATCACCATACCGGGCATCGTGTTGACAGCCGTAATCGCATCAGCACCGGCAGCGACAACGGCAGCCGCGATACGGGCTATGCCCGGCACATTGGGGGCGAGTTTGACGGCAACCGGGATTTTAGTCTCCGCAAGGGCTTGTTTGACAGTCTCGGTCACAGCGGCGGCAGTCTCCGGTAATGCAGCAAAAGGGGTGCCGAACTCATCCCCCACATTTGGACAGGAGATATTGACCTCAATCAG
>JAFGKB010000129.1 GCA_016928755.1 Anaerolineae bacterium
CTTGACCCCTGTCATCCTGAGCGTAGCGAAGGAACCAGATGCTTCGACTTCGCTCAGCATGACGGATAGCGCGAGATGTTTCGACTTTCTTAGTAGCGCAGCCGAAGCAGCTCTCACTATCAAGCTTCTGGGGGCGAGTTGCCCTCGACCACACTCGCCACCGCCGCCACGCCCCCGGATTGCTGTGTAAGTGAGTTTAACTCATGGAGACCAAAGCCCCAGAGTAACGCAGCGATATAGTCATTGAGTTCACCAAAGGTAGCATTGGTGACCCATAACAGTTGCACCCCCACTAGACCGGAAAGCACCGAGATAACCCCGGCTACGACCCAATCTCCGCGCGAGAGACGTTGCTTAAGCTCAGTAGAGGTAGGTAACACCGGTGGCTCTGCTGCCGGACGGGCAGCCATTTTGGCAGTCGCGGTCATACGCATATGAGCCTGTGCTACCGGTAATGCAGGTAATAAAGTCTCCGTTTCAGAGTCATTAGACCGCATAATATTGCCAATACTATAACTTTCTATCGTAGACACACCCTTGGCAATCATAGTGATCTCTTTTTCTGCCTGACCAACTTGGTCTTGAGCAGCATCGAAGTCCTGAATAGCCGCACGCACATCGTCTTGTTCCAGATGTGACTCACAACGCGCGACCATCACTTCTGCCTTGTGGAGCGCATCACGAGCAGCCTCATCAGATGTAGAAAGCTTATCAGAGATACTCTTTATCTTCTCACGCAACGATGGCAGCAAAGCCTCAAGGGTTTCCTGGACAGCCTTTTCATAAAGGTCTTCCGCCTCATCAAGGTCATCACTCTCGGCAAGCTTGCGCCGTGCAGCGGATAATGTTTTTTCCACAGACTTCCTATCCGTCTCCCATTCTCCAACCCAGTCACCAGCCCCATCCGGTTTATATCCGTGCATCCGGGTTTGGAGGTCATCCATCAAGACCTCAAGATAACGCCGTCTAGCCCGGATATAGGCCGGGCCAAAGGCACTTTCGTTGCCATTTTGAACTTCTGTCAGGGAACTCTTAGCTGTTTCCAAGGTCTGTTGGAGTTTTAGCTTGAGTTCACCGTCATCCAACCCAGCCGCATAGGTTTCCATAGAGCTGATAAGTTCTTCCAAAGGACGCACACGCGCAGTCTTCAATGCCGCATCAAATGCTTCGCGCGCTTTTGCCAAAGCGGCATCTGCGGCGGTGACATAGGATTGGCCCCAATGCCCCAGGGATTGGCGCGCTTCTGTAAGATACTGCTCAACCGGGATAGCCAGGTCATCCGGCAAACGGCCTACATCTTCACTAAGGATAGATAAATCAAGGATACAACGCCAGCGCGCACTCAATTCCTCAAGCACAGCATCATCAGGCATAATACCGGCTTCCAAATCCCGCCGGATACGTTGCAAACGCTCCTGGAACATCTGCACCAAGGCAACCTCAGACGTTGTAGACCCGGCGGCTAAGGCTTTAAACTTGACCTCCTCAGCAAGACTGGCTAACCGCAGTGCTTGCAGTGTATTCTGCCGGCCACTTTCACGCCAACGGCGTAGCAACAGAGAGCCAAGAACCCCACCAAGGATAATCAACAAAGCTAAAATCCAATGGTGACGCAGTTGCACCGGAATATCCGCCTGTATATCCACACCATCAGGGGACTGCATACGCACCACGGCATTATAACGCCCGGCCTGGGGTTTATGAGTGACCAGCACCTTTAGGGAACGCACTTCATAGGGAGATAACGAAAACGTGCCATCAGTATCTAAAACGAGGGGATTCCCATCCTCATCCACAATATCAACCTGTTGGAGAGCGGCCTGGTGAGCAACATCATCACTATCCAGCCGGGACAATGTAGCAACCGGGGGATAGAGGCGCAATGACTGGCCTGAAGTCTCGGCTATCATGATTTGCAACGGCAACCGGTTTTTGGAGAGCGGGAACATGTCCAATGGGCCAACCGGCAGGCCCTCCAAAGTAAAACCGGCAGTTGGTGATTTGCGGTTAAGCCGCAGCGTATAGGTCTCACGACGCCCGGCATATCGCAGACTCAAAGAAGCCGTATACTCACCCACAGCGGGGATACGGGCAGAGAAATATACCGGCACCATTCCCAGAGCCGGCATATTTATAGCATGGCTAGAACCACCACCGTCTTTTTCAAGACTCCAGTCCAAGGGTCTCTGCCCTGGCTCCGGCCCCTGTAAAGGCGTTACAGTGAGTTCCAAATCTGTGACCGCTTGATTAGCCGTCTCCTCAAGATACAACACCGCCTCAAAATCGGAGGTTGCAGCATCTAGCGTTATCACTTTAGCCGCGTCAGCCCCAACTAAAACGACCTGCGGCGGTGTGACATCTTGGGGAAAAGGAACCCATAACAGACTAAAAAGCAGCAGCGTATTCAGCAAAGCCATCCTACACCCCCTTATAAAGATCAGATAGAGTTAAGGTATAATGATTACAAAGAATGCATTAAGTCTTTAACATCTTGAAACACAGTATCTAACATTTCCGGCGTCAGCCGTCCGGTCTGGGTATTCTGGCGACTGGGATGGTAACAAGCCACTAATGCCGGAAGAGGCGGCTCAAAAGTATAAACAGCCCCATGTTTAAAAGCCATTTTTGGAACTGCAACCCCTTGTTGACGTAACACTTTACAATAACCATCAAATGCCATATGACCAAGGGCAAGTACCACCTGTAAGTTAGTCAAAAAAGCTAACTCTCGCACTAAAAAAGGCCGGCAGTTGTCTAATTCCTGGGCATTGGGCCGGTTCTGGGGCGGGACACACCGCCCAATAGCCGTGATAAACACATCGGAAAGGCAGAGACCATCATCACGGGCTTCCGATGCCGGTTGGTTAGCAAATCCGGCACGGTAGAGCGCGCTATAAAGCGTATCACCGGAGCTATCACCGGTGAACATACGCCCGGTGCGGTTCGCACCGTGAGCGCCGGGGGCCAATCCGATTAAACACAACCGGGCAGCCCTGTCACCAAAGCCGGGGACCGGTTTCCCCCAATAATCCCAATCCAGGTAAGCCCGGCGTTTAGTACGGGACACTTCCTCCCGCCAACGCACTAAGCGGGGGCACTTATCGCAAGTGACAACTTCTTGATTTAGCGCCGACCATTGAGCACTTAAATTAGACACGACTTCATGCCTCCAAATCATACCGGGAGCTTCCTGAGAAAAGCCTGAGCAGCTTCATAATGTGGGAACTCACGTTCTGCAGCGCGGAACGCAGAAGTATGCGCATAACGACGCCCATTCACCAGTTTTACCCCTAATTTCTTATGCAGGAGTTCATGGTACATCACAAAATCAATCACGTAGTCAGGGACTTTTTTGTTATCCAATGTTATGCTGATTAGCAAAGTGTCATTGGAGGGTTGGTAATACCCCATGCGGCGGTGTGTCAGAGTCTTGTTCCACGTAAGTCGGGGACAAGATAGAGACCCTTCAAAGTATTTGTTGTTAACACGCTCAAATACTTCCACTAAGTCATAATGGTGACCACGAGTCTCAAAACTCAAATCAGCCGTCGTCATCTCCAAAGCCATTATCAAATCCGAAAAAGCATCAGTCATCGCATAAGCCTTGACCTGCTGCTGATAAGCGGGGTCAGGACTCCGCAAAGAGGCACAGAGCAAAGCATCTAAAACACTCTTAGGTGCTCCAATAAACCCTTCACTGGCGACAATATGAATTTGGCCGTTCTTCGCCTGGCTCCGATAAAGGAAAGAAATCGCGTAGAATTCTATATGAATCGGGAAATCGCGCTCCGGGGTCTTTATTGTCTTGCGACAGGGATTTGTACGTAAAGTCTTTAATGCATAGCTCAAAGTGTTTAAGTGCGCGGCCAGGTTATCAAGATCAGAGAGGAATGCTAACCACTGGTAAGCATGCATAGAGCGCTTGGGCAAATCAACCGGCGAGCCTCCTTGCTCCTCGCATAAGGACTCCACAGCATCGGTATAAGCGCATATCTGATGCCGTATATCAATCATATGCGGGTCATCTGCCGTCCAATGGATCTTATTTTTGGTCACAAGGTCAAAGAGTTCATTTTGGATATAAGTGCCATTAGCTACCAGACCTTTGATCCGCAATTGAGGACGTACCACAGACTCAGTAATGGCCGGCGTAGGAAGCTGGCTTAGGTCTATAGACTTAAGGTACTTATAAGCACGTCGTGAAGGCGTGGGCAAATCATAAGGCGTCGCCTTATGTTGGCGACATATACCCTCCACCTGCGCCACAGCGTCAAGAACCATATGCCGGAAAGCCTCACGTTCGGCAACAGGGATTCCTCCCGCGATCTGCCGGCGAACGCGATTAGATAAACTTACTAAACCTCGAATACGAATACTTAGTTTTGAGTGTGTCATCAAGAAAAAGTTTAGCACAAAAATGGGAGTAGCCAAAATGAGTCTAAAAACACCTCAATGAGAGAGACTACAAAAGTCTCCGGCGAGACTTTTGTAGTCTTATCACCACCGCCTTATATAATGCTCATTTCCAAACGATAATCATCAGCCTCACTACCGTAGCGACGCCATAGGTCATCCAGAACTGCGCCTGGGTCGAGAGAAACACCCTGACGTTTAAAGTAATCACAAAGTCGCTCGATATCACGCTTCAAAATAGCATAAGCCTGATTATTACCGTAAATATCCACGGCCTGGGGGAAATCAATGATAACCAACTCCCCTTCCCAATAGAGGATATTGTAAGGGGAAAGGTCGCCATGCACAAAGCCATGACGTAACATCAGTTCGATATTCCCCAAAAGATCAGGGAAAAGCCGCCTGGCATCATCAGGATCAAGGTCCACCGCATTAAGTGTCGGCGCAGCCATCACGATATCACCAAAATACTGCATCAGGATAGCATTATCACTGGAAGCCACAGGTTTGGGAACCGCTCCCCCGGCAAGGTGAAGACGCTTCATTGTCATAAACTCATACATCAACCATGATGTGCGCATAACCTGCCGGCCAAAAGTGGTTTTCTTACCAATAGCCCGGATTACACGGTCATCATTTGGCAACACCGGCTGCCCGGAAGATGTTAAAATATCTCGTCCATCACGATAGAGAGCGTCATTGCTCAATCCCCGGAATTTTTGCGGGCGATAGACCTTGGCGGCCAGGAATTCCTCACCGGTCGAGGGATCAGCAGCACAGCAATAGACACTGGCATCTTTCCCACCCTTTAGCCTGGCGACAACATCAGTAATCAACATTTGTTCAAAGAAAGGCTGTAGAGAGGATAGCAACCATTCCGCCTCATAACGCGAAGGACGGTAAGTGGTGTTGATATTCCCTTCAACCTCAAAAGTTGCACCACCAAGCTCTGATAATACCAGAGCATCTGAATGATCAGCATCTCGGCCATTTTTGGCCTTAAAACGGCGTCTCTCTCTCCGCTCGGCCTTTAGAGAACCCAATGACGTTTCGTAAGACTCAAACTCATCAAAGTAAGGGTCGTATGTATTCACTATCAATATCCTTAAAATATATTTGCATAAAAATTTTGGCTTCTTATTTCAGAATCTCCTACACCAGACTACATACACCTAAATATTGACTACCCAAAAATACTTTGACTCGCATATTTCACCCTCCTGAGAAACAAAAAAAAGGCCACGGGAATTCCCGTGGCCTGGAGAAGCAATCTTACATCTGGAAACTACCCTACCGGTAGAGAGAGCTTCATAAGTGACTGGCACAAAAAAAGCCACGGGAGCAGGCGCGCCCGTGGCTGATTACTTATACCAAATTCTAACTTTCTAGTAAAGCAATACCAGCAGGCGCATGCCCATATCAACAGCAGCAGAAGTATTCACCATGTTCACACGCCTCCTTTCAAGCATTGATTATGCTTAAGGGTAATTTCTTTACTATCAAAATAGTAACATAGTTATGGAAATTGTCAACAGCCTAATACAGATGGCGCAGGAGTTAGCTTAATCAACTATGCTCACCAGGCCACATCTCACACCAAAGTTTTAACAAAAGAATAATTTAGAATCCGCGCATCCGCAGTAAGTAATGAGCTATCATACACACGAGTTGTTGCTACAATCAATTGATCAGCAGAGTCACGATGGAAAGTTCCGGGTAACTGGGTAGATGCAATAGCGATCTCAGATGTTAACCCTAACAAACGCACGCCAGGATAAGACAATGCTTGTGCAATCCAATCTTGCACCGCACAAGATAACACTAACCTCCCCACTTCAACAAGTTTAGCAACCTCCCAACACGAAATAACACTTACTCCCAAACCAACCGAAGTAGATTTCTTGATATATTCAAGTTGCCTTATGGTCAAACGTGAGTTGCCATCTACCCACCAAACCCAAATATGCGTATCCAGTACAATCACTCTAATGCCTCCCATTCAGATTCTGCAACCGGATCAAAGGGAGCATCATAGCGCAGCACAGTCCCTTGTAGAGGCAAGGTTTCAGCACTGATCTTCTGTACTGGATCAGATACACGCACAACGATCACTTCTACTTGCTCCCCGACCTGGAAAGGCAATTCTTCCAAAACCAAGGTTCCGCTTTGTTTCAGTACCACCTCAACTTTGTAAGCCTCCATGATTATCCCTCCTTAATGCATATACCTTTATTAAAATTATACACCCATAATTTACCTTCTACGTAATCTCCTATCACAGAGTAAGTCTCACAAGACCAAAAGCGTCAAATTAACCGGCTTACAAATTATTAGCCATGCGTAGTGCCAGTATCAGTATGTATTGGTATTCATCAACAGTTTAAATTAACCGCAGATAAACGCTGATAAACGCAGATTGGTGATATAATAAAACTATATTCATAGAAAGGATTTACCGATGGCCGCGCTTACAGAATTAGTACATAAGAGGAAATCAATATGAAATTACAAGAGTTAATCCGTGAAATACACTGGATTGAATGGAAGTTACGAGCATTTGAAGATAAATATAACGTACTTTCCCAAGATTTCTATGAAGCGATGGAATCTGGCAGGCTATCAGAATTTGACGATGCAGACACACCACAATTCTATGATTTTCTTGAATGGCATGGATTTTATAAAATCTGGCTAGAACGCCAACAA
>JAFGKB010000130.1 GCA_016928755.1 Anaerolineae bacterium
GTGTTTAGATAATTCTGATTCTTGGTAGTAACAAATTAAGGAGAAAATATGGCTCTAAAAAAATGGCGGCTATCAGTTACGATATGTGTTTTATTGAGCCTGGTAATTACTGCTTGTAGTACAACATCTCAACCCTTGCGAACCAACACGTTACAGCAACCCATACCTACTCAGCCGAGACTCCCAAAAACAACGACGAACACCCCAACAGTCACGCCAACATCTGCAAGCGTTCTAGGGCGTACAGACGCCCCCCCAGAAGGGGTGTCAGCTCAACTAGAATTCATGCACCCAACCGCAACATGCACACCAGATCCAAAAAGGGGATCGTATTGTACACTAAGAATGGGCGAGAATGAACTTACCTCAACGGAAATTCTCAGGAAATTTACTGTTTGCTTTGTGGAATTCACTCCCAACTCTGAGGTTTTGATTCAAGTCACGAAACCCAATGGCGAAGTGGCGGAAACAGGGACTATTTCCACAGATGCCTCGGGCGAAGGATGGTGGGATTATCGTATTTTGTCAGGTGAACCCCTAGGAATTTATAAGATTACACTGGCACAAGGAAACTCGCGTACAGAAGGCGCTATTGAGATTGTTCCGGCAACATACCCTCGTATGATTTTATTATCGCCACGTGATGGTTCCCCAGGTGATTCTTTTCTATTTTCTTTTGCAGGGTTTCAACCCAATCAATCTTTATATCTTTGGCATGAGGTTAACTACAGCGAGGGCTGGATTTATTGGACCACGCTGCCCCAACCTGCTGTAGATGAACGGGGAGAAGGAATTTATACACTGCATACCTTACCCAATGATCCGACTGGCTGCTATATGGTATCAACTGATGGACATGGTAGCATCTATTCTGATCCAGTATTCTGTATTTGGTAATTTGTGCTGAGGAGTAAGATAACTTCCAATTAGAGAGCAAAATAACCCTGAATAAGGAAAAGAGGTCTCCAGAGCATTGGTACAGCTTCAATCTTGTATTTGTTGGTAATAGGCAATAGCCTGGGCGCGGTTCTCAAGATCTAGCAATTCCAGGATGCGTCCCATATGGTATTTGATAGTCTTCTCGCTGAGATTTAACTTGGTAGCAATTTCTCTGTAGAGCATGCCATCAGCTATCATGCTTAAAATCTCCCATTGTTGTTCCGATAAGCTCTGAACAGCTTCAACAGAAGGCAAACTAGGTTCTGAAGCCATCCGGGTGAACTCATCCAGGATCCGTGCCGCCATGCCCGGTGCCAAGGGAGCATCATCACGCAGCAGGTTGCTTAACAACCGGCAGAAATGATCCGCATCCATATTTTTCAGTAGATAACCAGACGCACCGCTCTTGATAGCTTCGAAGAGTGTGGTTTCATCCTCGGCAACTGTCAGGATAACAACTTTGACCTCTGGAAATTCGGCTTTGATAGCGCGTGTAGCTTCCAGCCCACCACACTTAGGCATATTAAGATCCATGACTACAACCTCAGGATGGAGGGCACGAGTTTTGGCTTGGGCTTCTTCGCCATTATTCGCTACGCCTATAACAGTGATACCACGGGCGATGAGCATACTACGCAACCCATCAAGATAAAGCGGATGGTCGTCAACCAAAAGTACACGCAGGCCTTTAATAGATTCCATATTATCATCATTATCAATGTCAGAGTGCATTGCCCTGGGGAGTGTGACCACCAGCCGCGTGCCATTTCCCGGCAAAGAATGAATGTTTAACGTTCCACCAGCGTGCTCTGCGCGTTCGCGCATAATGTTCAGGCCAAAGTGCCGCTCTTTAGAACTCCCGGTGGATTCCCCAAGACCTTTTAAGCCGGGATTAAAGCCTACACCATTATCCATAATCACCATTTGCACATACCCGCTGATAAGATGTAGCATAATTTCGACATGGGATGCCTGCGCATGTTTGCGTACATTGTTCATTCCCTCTTGTAAAATATACAAGGCTTGTTCCTCAACCGCCGGCGCTAAAACCTCATCGGGAAAGTCACCTGGCACACTAAGGATAATTTCCATATCACAGCTCAGGCGTAGTTGTTGGATGTAATTTTGCACTGTAGCCACAAAATCTTGTTGAGGCTGCTGAGGTTCACGTAGATTCAAAATATGGGCGCGGATATCATTATGGGCATGGCGCGCCGTTTGTATCAGTTTAGTGAGATTATTATGTGCTGCCGGCATCTGCCCCCGGTCTAAAAGAGTCTGCACGGCCTGCGCCTGAACATTGATGTAGCCCATCACCTGGCCTAACCCATCATGAAGATCGCGGGCCAGATGCTCACGGGCTTCCATAGTAGCAAGTGCCCGCTGTTGTTCGATAATAGTTGTCTGTGCTCGCTCCCGCTCAATGATTTCGGCTTGCAGTTGCGTATTTAACGTGTCTAATTCAGCGGTCCGGGCAGCCACACGGGCTTCGAGATTGTGAATTAGATCCCCTAATTGTGCAGCTAACGTATTGAAGGCCCGTGTGAGGAAACCGATTTCATCGGAAAATTGCACCGGTACCACAACCGTATACTCTCCTCCTTCAATGCACCGGACACCTTCCAACAGCGCATTGAGGGGATTGACCAGGGTAAAATAAAACATCATGGGGAAGCCAATGATAATGGAGATGCTGGCGATAAGGATCACCACAGCCAAGGGTAAGAGTAACCGATGCAAATACCGGCGAAATTCTAGCGCGTAATCTTGTACCATTCCCTCTGAGCCACCCCGCACAGGCAATATTTCCAATGTAGTTTGTTGCGGGACTGCTCCCCGCAGGTTACCAGGCAGTATACCTACCGCCCATAAGCTTGCGCCGGGGTCATCGTTGGAGTTAAAAACCAGGTGCTCCGGTATATCCTTGTAGATAAAATCAAAGTAACCGCCGGTATATAAAATAGCTTGAAAAGTGAACTCTGCCTCCGTTTGGTAAAAGCCGCGCAGTTGCGACCAGGTTACAATAAGCCGGTCTTTTTCCTGGCGGGCAAAGACCCCACCGGGACTTATCGTAGGGTCTAAATCCATCAACAACGGCAGCAAAAGCGGAGTTCCTGCACCATAACGGTACTGAAATGCACGGTAAGGAAGTGCTTTTCCCAGGCTTAGCGCGCCATCATTACAGACGTAGATTTGTGCATAATCTTGCCCGTAGAAGAAGACAGCAAAATCCAGGGCCTCACTACATCCGCGCTGCTGACCATCATCAAGCTTTAAATCCTGGCCTAAGTCAGACTCAAACGTATAGGGAATTTCTATGGCATTATATCCGCCTTGGTCATTAGGCATAAAACGCAAGGCGTGTTTTGCGCTTAAACGGGGTTGGTAAGTCTCTATATACGCCGGGGTAATCATCCAGCCTACAATACTCATAATCCCTAACATCACAGTTAAGGTTATCCCGGCCAATTTAACCATAAAAGATGTGGCCTCCGGGCGGTGGTTGAGGTAGGTGACAGCAAAGGAGAATAAGGCAATGAGAATGCCTAGCGCGATAGCCGCGTTCGCCAGTGAAACCGTTAATAAGTAAAAAGTGCGCAGGAGATTAAAAATACTGAGTCCGGCCACAAAGATAAAAATAAGGCTAAAACTCCGTAACGCGCGGGCGTCCCGGTTTACAGGATAGCGAAAAGCTCTTACCAGGCATTGCCAAAAGCTGCCAGAGGGTATCAGTAAACACATCCGCCGGATAAAAACCAGTGCCGGCCATAACAAAAACAGTAACAGCAGGTAATCATTCCAATCAGGCCGGAATTCCACCACGCCAGCGCGCAATTGGACAAAGCGAAAAACGGCAAAGCCGGTTTCCCAGAGTGCATAGAGACTGCTGGCCAGCAAAGTCAGTCGTGACTCACGCCGCAGACTCAAGGGTAGGTCTGGAAAGTGATAAGCAAATTGTAACAGGCAGACCCAACTGATGCTGAGCAGGGGAGTTTGGAGAAATACCGCGTAGAGGCGCGGTGTAGGGAGGAGCGAGACTTCAAGGAAAAGCGTACCGATAAAGGTAGTGAGCATGATGAAGAACATAGCAAGATACACGATATGGCGAGGGTGCGCCAAGCGCTGTATGAAGAGTAAATACCCGCTAATGAGTATAGCAAGGATGAATAGGGTTAAATACTCAATAGCAGCAGGTGTTAGATATAAAATAGATGTGTTTAATATTTCCATAACAAATCAGTTCCGGCCAGCTATATTATAGCCTAGGAACTGCATTTTGTCATAGATTGTACTGCCATTACTGTGGAATTACGGTTGGGGAGATTTGCCCATATTCGCGGTTGATGATTCAACAGAAAGAGGTAACGTAGTATTATGGAGAGAGGGATCACAAGCCGCCCCTAAAGCATCCAATTCTCGCTCCATTAAATAGTTTACCAATGTCCGGATAGCAATAAGGGCCGATAACAATAAGATATCATTCCAATTAGGTGAAAGCGCAGTTTTAAGAATGTCAGCCGCCACCTGGAATTCCAAGCCCATAACCATACCCTCACCGAGTTGAAAACGAATATCCTGGATTGACCAATGTTTATTCCCGAAGAACCGCGCCATATATAGAACAAAAGACTTGATAACTTCAAACATAATTATCAAGGCCCCAAAAGTCTCAACAATAATCACAAAATAGCTAACAATTAATCGCAAACACTCTTCTATTGTAGCGCAATCCATACTTCACCTTTAGAACTCCGTTATAAAACAATAAGCCCACCAAAGCTTAAGTCCCTGGCAACGAAGATCTGGCAGGCTCACATGGTTCTTTATTAAACAGACGAGCAAATCACACAAAAAAGTGTGGTGCTATCCAAACTAATCTGCTACTGAAATGAGTTTATGTATAGGCACAGAACCTTTCTATTGCATCACTAAAGATGCAATAGTCAGATCACTGGGTAAGATCGTTGCCCTGTTTTAGCCACGCCGGCGGAGGAAAGCGGGAATTTCAATATTATCCCGATCCACAACTGCCGCCGAGGACAGAATATCCTGGGTCTCACGACGCTGTGTCTGGGTGCGCATACGCGGCTCGCCGCCTTCACCATCAAATCCAGTAGCAATAACGGTCACCCGTACCCCTTCACTCCAATTCTCATCAATAACAGCACCAAAGATAAGATTGACCTCGGGATGGGCTGTCTCACGGATAATAGAAGCCGCTTCGTTGACCTCGAAGAGCGTCATATCAGGGCCACCGGTGATATTAAACAGAATACCCCGAGCACCATCAATGGTGATATCCAAGAGACGGCTGGAAATAGCCTGTTGAGCAGCCTCAATGGCCCGGTTCTCACCGGTAGCAGTACCCACCGCCATCAGAGCCGCTCCGCCTTCTTGCATAATGCTCTTCACATCAGCAAAGTCCAGGTTAATCAAGCCGGGAACAGTGATAACCTCCGTGATGCCCTGGATACCCTGACGGAGAACGTCATCGGCGACGCCGAAAGCTTCGGTAAGGGTTACGCGCTTCTCGGTAATCTCCAGTAGGCGGTCATTGGGAATAACAATTAAAGTATCCACAACGTTCTTGAATTCCTCGATGCCAGCGACAGCGACCTTGGAACGTTTCGCACCCTCAAACGTAAAGGGACGGGTCACAACGCCAATCGTCAACGCCTTGATCTCCTCCTTGGCAATCCGGGCAATGACCGGCGCAGCACCGGTTCCAGTCCCGCCACCCATACCCGCGGTTACGAAAACCATATCCGCGCCTTCCAGCATTTCGCGGATCTCGTCCTGGGATTCCTCAGCCGCTTTGCTGCCAACCTCCGGATTACCGCCGGCACCTAAGCCTCGGGTAACGGTGTCACCGAGGCGCAAACGCTGTGGAGCCTGGGAAAGCATCAATGCCTGGGCATCAGTATTTACAGCGATAAAATCGACCCCCTGAATACCTTCTTCAATCATCCGGTTAACAGCATTACTGCCACCACCGCCAACCCCAACAACTCGAATTTGAGCGAAGTTCTCACCAACTATAGCACCCATTTCAGTACCTCCTTTAAATTCAAACTCTAGACCCTTCTAAATAAGATTTATCAAGGGAGCAATGTACGCAGCCAGGGTAGCATACGCTTCCACCAGGGCGTATGAAGTGAACGCCACCCGCTGCCGGCATCCTCCCACATTGATGTCCATTCAACCAAGCCAACCGCCACTGCCGCATCAGGCCCCTTAAGCTGGTCGGTTAAACCGGATATATTACGTGGACGACCTACTTGCACCGGCAACTCAAACATCTCCCGTGCCAGTTCACTGATACCCGGCAGTTGCGCAGTCCCCCCACAGAGTACCAGCCCGGCATTTAATAAGCCGTCATAGCCAGAGCGTTTAACCTCCTGCTGTACGTTCTCCAAAATTTCCTCGGTGCGCGCCTGGATAACTTCGGCTAACTTCCAGCGTGGGACTACGACCGGCTTAGATTCCCCATAAGGGGAGATAGTAAACCGCTCATCTTCTAAGACTTGATTAGCGATTGCATGGCCTTGATGTAATTTTATCTGCTCAGCCGAGTCCGGCGGCAACCGCAGCCCAATCGCAATATCATTGGTAATATATTCGCCCCCCATAGGTAACGAGCGGGTATGCCAGGCTGTGCCTTCCATAAAAATCGCAATATCGGTGGTGCCTTCCCCAATATCAATTAGAACCACACCCATTTCACGCTCGGTCTCTGTGAGGACGACGTTACCGGCAGCCAGGCTACTCAGCACCAACTCACTCACCTGTACTCCGGCATCCTGTACGCATTTGGTCAAGTTTTGAATAGCGGTAGAAGACCCCATAACTACGTGGGCCTCAACTTCCAACCGGAACCCATGCATTCCTAATGGGTCATGGACCCCACCTTGCCCATCAACGGTAAATGTGCGGGGCAGGATATGTAAAAGTTCCTGGTTCTGAGGCAACACAATGGCCCCCGCAGCTTCCAGGGCACGGTCGATATCATCAGACGTAATCCCACGGTCACGGCGCGAGACGCCCACTACCCCTTGACTGTTCCTGGATGTCACATGGTCACCGCTTACGCCCACATAAGCACGCTCAATATGGTATCCCGAACTCTGCTCGGCACTTTCAACTGCCGCAGCAATCGAAGCGGTCGCCTCACTGACGTTAACCACGACACCTTTTCTGATACCTTTGGCAGGGGCATTGCCCACACCAACGATTCGCGTTTCACCACTCTCCGTTATTTCCGCCACCAATACCAATATTCTACGGCTGCCGACGTCAATTCCTACTACTGAGCGTTCCACCAATATCCTCCGTCAAGCACAAAACTTTTGCGCACCTTATACCCTTTACCAAGAGCGCTCTAGTGAATAGGTAGGCGCTGAAGGGAAACGTACATCTATAACCCACGGGAAAATCTTACGCGACTCCAAGTCCGATACCAACGCTTCATAGATATACCAGCGCTGTTCCATATCGGCCCCGGTGCCAAAAGCAACCCGGCGGCCCTCCGGGTCAATCCAAATTAACCCGCGTACCGGGTCATAGGCCAACCCCTCAATTGAAATCCCGGCATCCGATAAAGCCCGCAAACTCTCAAAAACAGCCGGTGATACAATCTTATCTTCCGGGACCGGCCCCTTTAAAACTGGCAAATCAGATCTTTCACCCAAGGGCGTAAACATCACCCCTGTATTATCCACCCAGTAAGTCACGGTATCAGCTACCCACACCATAACCGGCTTTCTCTCATTAACTATCATAAAACACTCAGCAGGATAAAGTTTACACTGTATCTCAGCTTCAGTCACAGCCTCTACCTCGGTCACGATGCGTTCTGTGACTTCATCAGAACGCACCCAAAGCGAGTGCAAACCCAGTAATTCGCTGGCACTCACAATCTCCTGAACAGTAGCTTGTGATGCACCTTGGACAACAAGACCACCCGGAGAGATATACCAACCAGGACTCTTCCATACCCAAACAACAAAGACCAACGCAATACACAATACGGCGACAAATGGCCAAGGAATACTCTGGGGACGGATGCGAATACGCAGACCAGGTCGCTGCCCAGTCTGTGGCTGCGCCCGTAATAAAGAGACTGTACGGTAATATTTCCGCTGCTTGGCCATTATTTACCCCCTGAAAAATTATTATTAAGTCGTGGGCCGGAATACCCGTTCTGAACGTGAGTTCTCTTGATACCGGTCCAACGCCAGGTCAATCAACCAACTCAACAACTTTGAATAAGGCACACCCGATGCTGCCCACAACTTAGGATACATACTGATCGAAGTAAATCCAGGTATAGTATTTACCTCGTTGATATATAACTCATCGGTCTCACCATTCAACAAAAAATCCACCCGTGCCATTCCCGCCCCATCAATCGCCCGGTAAACATCCACAGCAAGTTGCTGTACCTCCTGGGTCATCTCCGGTGTAAGGGGGGCCGGAATTAACAATTCTGAAGCAGCATCTCCCTCATCCAGGTACTTAGATGCGTAGTCATAGAATTCCCGGCTAGGGATAATCTCCCCCGGCACAGAGGCACTAGGCTCTTCATTGCCCAGAACACTCACCTCGATCTCACGGGCGGCAGGCACCGCGACCTCGGCCAAAATACGCCGGTCATAACGGGCCGCTTCATTTAGCCCCTGCACCAGTTCCTCGCGATTATGGCATTTCATAATACCAACACTAGAACCAAGATTCGCCGGTTTTGTGAAAATAGGATACGCCAACTTACTTTCTATCTCTGCTAAAACTTCATCTGGCACATGGGACCAACGGCGGCGGGTTATAGCTACATAGTCAGGAATAGGCAATCCTTGTGCCTGGCAAACAGCTTTAAAGACAATTTTATCCATTGCAACTGCAGAACAAAGCACACCGGCCCCCACATAAGGGACGGCGGCTAACTCTAACAAACCTTGAAGCGTGCCATCTTCTCCAAACGTCCCGTGTAGTACCGGGAAGACCACATCCAGCCGTGATAGTAGCGACAATTGGGTGATCTTATCATCAACAGAAATCGTCCATAAGCCTTTACGAGCCGGGTCTGCAAAGAGTGTCGCAGCTTGCGTCTTCTCAAATGATTCGACCTGTAAAGCAGTCATAGGATCAGCACCGGCAATCCACATCCCCTCACGGGTAATCCCAACAGGAATTACTTCATATTTAGCCGGGTCCAGAGCATCCATCACCGAACGCGCAGAGACCAAACTTACCTCATGCTCACCGGAACGCCCCCCAAACAAAACCCCAACTTTTAACCTATCTGCCATAGTTCTACCTCCAACGTCTCATTCACTCACAATCTCAATCTCTGATTCCAAGTGAACACCAAACTTACGATAAACTTCATCTTGGACAAGCTGTAACAATGTGATAAAGTCACATGCCGTGCCGTTTCCCTCATTAATAAAGAAGTTGGCATGGTGTGTTGAAACCACAAAACCACCAACACGCGAGCCTTTTAATCCGGCCATCTCAATCAGCCGCCCGGCATAGTCACCCTCCGGGTTCTTAAACGTAGACCCTAGCGTTTTACCTGGAGGTTGTGTTTTACCACGCCGCTCGGTATACTCCGTCGCTTTTTGCGTGAGATATTCCAAATCTCCAAGCCGCAACTGGAACTCAGCCGCAGTTACCAACCACCTGTACCCGGCTCCCTTGAGTTTGCTACACCGGTATTTAAAATCAAACCAATCAGGCTCCACCCAACGTGGGGACGCACCGACAGAAAAAACCTCTGCGCGATAAAGTGCCTTGGAAATCTCACCACCAAAGGCCCCGGCATTATTCACCACCGCGCCGCCAACTGTGCCCGGCAAACCGACGGCCCAAGTCAATCCCCCCCAACCACGGTTTACGGACGTGCGAGCCAGGGAGACTATCTTCTTTCCTGATTCAACACATACCCGCAGATTAGGCTCATCAAAAGTCACACTGGTGGCATTATTCACGATCACCACACCGCGCAACCCATCATCGGGCAATAACACGTTTGTTAAGCCACCAAAAACTCGCCAGGGAAGCCCCAAAGCATCTGCCATATTAACAGCTTGCACCAGGTCATCACGACTCTGAGCGTCCACTAAAAGGTCAGCGGCCCCGCCAACCCCTACAACAGAGTATCTTGCCAGAGGCACACTTACCTTGACCCGGTCATTAAATTTATCGACAAATGCCTTAATCTGAGTTTGCTCAACCATAACCAAAGACGTAAGAATAAACTACGACTCCCCCTGTTTTTTGGTGCGCTCTATCTGTTCCAACTTCACAGAAACAACATCAGCGGCATAGTTACGATAACGTACTTGCTGACGTTTCTTAACTTTAGATAACTTACCCTTCAACTTACCCAGAGCACTCATATTTATCTCCCCTTAGCGTGAAGCAACTTCTGTCCCACTACATACTCATCACCGGCCCCCATAAGGAGCACCACAGCACCGCTTTCCACATTGGCCTTTAACCATTCAACCGCAGCATCCAGGGAGACTACCGCAGCAACAGACGAATGCTGAATCTGCGCAGCGAGGTCATTATGGTTTAAAGACCCATCATCTTTCTCACGGGCTGCGTAAATAGGCAAAACAAGAACCTGGTCAGCAGCATCAAAAGCATTTAAGAATTCATCATGTAGCGCTTTGATACGGCTGAAGGTATGGGGCTGCCAGACTGCAACCAAGCGGCGGCCAGGATAGCGCAAACGAGCAGCAGATAAAACCGATTTGATTTGTGTGGGATGGTGAGCATAATCATCAATCACCGTAATCCCATCTACCTCACCTAAAATCTCAAAACGGCGTGCTGTGCCTTCAAACCGGGAGAGTATCTCAGCCGTAACCTTAAAATCAATACCCAGTTCTTCAGCAACCAGTAACACAGCCAAGGCATTCACGGCATTATAGGCACCGGGAATAGCCAAGCTAACTTCACACAACTGGCCGTATCCTTCACGCACAACCTTGAAATCCACACCACCCCGGTCATTCCCCTTGATTTCGGTCGCCTGAAGCGCTAACCCTAAATCATCATTCATCCCGTACAATGCCAGGCGACCACCATTGGCATGGAAAGAAGCTGCAACCGCGTGGGCAACAAAGTCATCATTGCATGCAACAAGCAGGCCATCAGGTTTGATGCCATCGACAAAATCACCAAAAGCCAGGCGCAAGAAACGCAGATTAGGGAAAACATCAGGATGATCAAACTCGATATTTGTAACGACGGCAATCTGCGATTTCAAAGCCAAGAAAGTATTCTTATACTCGTCAGCCTCAATAACAAAGTAAGGGCCAGAACCAGCGCGTGCGTTTGTGCCCAGGTTTTGGACCACACCTCCAACAATGAAGGTAGGGTCTAAGCCGGCTTCCAACAGTACAGAGGCGATCATCCCGGTAACAGTGGTCTTGCCATGAGCGCCAGAGATGGCAATTACTTGATAGCCGGCAGTCAGGATTGGCAAGAACTCAGGGCGACGCATTACGGGTATTTCTCTTTCCCGCGCAGCCACCAACTCCGGGTTATCGTCAGGGACAGCAGAGGAGGCCAGCACCAGTCCGGCAGCCCCAATATGAGCCGGGTCATGGCCTATATGTACGGCGATCCCTTCATCACGTAAAGCGGTGAGTAGTAGCCCTTCCTGCTGGTCAGAACCATGTACCGTGCTCCCCCGTGCCTGAAGCACACGCGCAATCGCCGACATACCGGCACCACCAATCCCCACAACATGCACTTCTTCCAGTGTATTAAGCTCTAACACAGTCACCTCTTATACAAATACAATCAAGACAAATGCAAATGACGCCGCAACCGCAACAAATAGGAACGGACCATCAAGCCACATTGTGGGCAGGTATTCTAATAACTGCATCGCCGTATCGGATGTAGGAGCCGTTATCTCCCAAATACCATACCCCAACTCATGCAGGAAGCCCCAAAAGGTTCCCATAACCAAAATACCATTAACTAAACCAATAAAAAGTCCTAACAGGGTATCCTGGAACTTGTCTTTGCGTGCCTTAGCCCCCAATGCCGGTGATAAAACCGGCGTTGCATACCCAAAGAAAACAATGAGAATAAAGATAATTAAGCGCACATAAAACCACGAACGCGGGTCCATATTTGTCAATGTTGGACCGATAACCGGTACATATTGCTTTAATACAATCTCAATAAATCGTTCTAAAATCACGCTAAAAATAACCAGCAATTCCCTGGCCCAGCCGCGTAACGCGCCTACTAAAGCAAAGAATAAGATTAAACCGAGAAAGGCTGTTTCTAACGGTACCATTTTCTAATTAACTCCGGCCAAATCTAATAATTGTACCGCTAAACGGTCGGCAGCGTCTGGAGACGCGAGCGCACGTGCTGCGTCCGCCATAGCGGTGAGTTGTTCTGTATCAGACAACAATGACTTTACAGTAGGCACCAATTCCGTGTTTAACGCTGCGTCGGTCACAACAACTGCCGCATTGCGCTCGGCCAACCATTCACCATTTACCTTTTGATAACGCCAGGCATAAGGATAGGGAACCAGAATTGATGGTAACCCAAAATAAGGAAACTCCCCCAGTACCGAGGCTCCGGCACGACTGACAACGAGATCAGCCGCCGCCAAAGCCGCCCCCATCTCCTCAGAATGTAAATAAGCAAAAGGATGGTAACGTCCACGACTTTCAGCCGGCAATGCCTCGGCAGCAGAGGAGACTTCCTCCCAATCCAGCTTGCCCGTAATATGAATGACATCTGTCAGTGTCAAAAGCTCCGCCAAATTAGCCAAAAGGGCACGGTTAATAGAACGTGCTCCCCGGCTACCACCAAAAACTAATAATACCGGCCCCGTCTCTGGTAAGGACATTGTACGACGTGCGCGCGCCCTATCCCATTGCATCACTTCCTTACGCAATGGATAACCGGTTACAACTACCTTCTCAGAAGGTAAAAACTGTTCTGATTCTGCGACGGTCACACCAACACGGCGGGCTAATCGGGCAGTCAACTTTATAGATTGGCCGGGTTCAATGTCTGGTAAATAGACGAGTACCGGGATACGCCGCAGCCAGGCAGCCAGGACAACCGGTGCACCGACATACCCGCCGGTTGTTAAAATAGCAGCCAACGGTTGCCGTCCTAGTTGTTCCCAGCTTGCGACCATGCCACGTAATAATTGCCAACCATTTTGCACCGCCTTACCTAAGCCCACACCGTGAACACCGGCAGCAGGAATGCCAAAGAAAGAAAGGCCAACGCGTTGTACTAATTCGGCTTCCATTCCTTCAAGTCCTCCAAACCAGGTGATTTCAGCAGCCGGCTCAGCGGCTTGCAAGGCCTGTACGACGGCTAAGGCGGGATAAACGTGCCCCCCAGTCCCGCCGCCAACTATCCCAAACCGCATCCCAGTCCCTCCTTGGACAACCACGCGAAACACCTAATAATAAGCCTACACCAGAGAGTGTGACCAGCATCTCAGAACCACCATAACTAAAGAAGGGCAAAGCTGTCCCTGTAAAAGGCACAACCCCAACCATAACCATAATATTCAACAACGCTTCACTTAAAATCATTGTCGTCACACCAAACGCCAGCAGTGAGCCAAAAGCATCCGGCGTGGAAATCGCAATCCGGTACCCACGATAAGCAAATAGGCCAAAAAGTAATAAAACCAATAAAGCACCGAAAAAGCCCATTTCCTCACCGATTACGGCAAAAACGCTGTCGGTATGCGGAAAAGGCAAATAACCGGACTTCAACCGCCCACTACCTATCCCCACACCGAATATCCCGCCCTCACCGATGGCAATAACCGCGCGTTGCACATGGTAAGGCATTTGCGCAGGGTCCTTCAGCGATTGCATATAGGCTACCAACCGCGAGCGGGCATGTTGGAAGCGCCATACCAACAGGCTAAAAGCAGCGCTCCCCATCAACATTGATAAGAATATCTGGATCGGGTCCCCACCGGCGAAGAAAAACATCATCACGCCGGTTACAACCACCAACAAAGCAGTGCTTAAATCAGGCTGCAAAGCGACAAATCCCGCAACAATACCCGTGATAACAGCAAAAGGGACAAGTCCATAATGAACCTGATTGAGTTGTTCACCTTTGGATGCCAGCCAGGCCGCGATATAAATTACCGCAACCAAGCGGGCTAAAATACCCGGCTGCACAGAGGCCCCTAATAATGAGCGCTGTGCCCCTAACACCTGTTCACCAAGGAACAAGACCAGGAATAATAAGAATAAAGTCAAAAACATCGCCGGTAGGGCCAGGTGTCGCCAAAGGGGGTAAGGCAACTGCATCATAACCACCATAGCCACAGATCCCAACAATATCCATACCAACTGCTGCCGCCAGAAACGCACCCCCACATAGAAAGTCGCACTATAGAGCATCAATAACCCATAGGCTAATAACGCCAGCGTGAACACTAGCAATAGATAGTCAATATGTTCATTTTTTGAGTTACGTTTTTTCATAGGGCATCCTCACAATTTAGGTCGCTCAATTAGGTCACTCAATTAGGTCGCTCAGTTCCTAACCGTTGTACTAAAGTGCGGAAATGTTGTCCGCGCGCAGCAAAATCACGATAAGCATCAAAACTAGTCCCACCCGGTGAAAACAAAACTACTTCCCCTGGACGGGCCCAACGCGCCGCCGTCTCGACGGCACGCTCTAAAGTATCCGATGAATAAATGACCTCTAGGGTCTGGGGGGTACCAGCTTCGGCCAATGCCTGTTCCACATAGCCACGAATAAGAGAGGAGGCTTCACCAAAGACTATCAACACCCGCACCCGCTCAATAACACGCCGGGCATACTCTTCCCAGGGGAGGTCTTTATCACGTCCCCCGGCAAGTAAGACTAAAGGCTCGGTAAAAGCATTCAACGCTGCTAAGACACGCTCAGGAGCGGTAGCGATGGAATCATTAATCCACAGGATATTATTCCAGATGCAGACTTCCTCAAGACGATGCGGGACCCCGGTGAAGGCCTGGATAGCCTCACGCATCACCGATATAGGGACACCGGCTGAATCCGCCAAAGCGCATGCCGCCAGCACATTCGTCACATTATGAAAACCACGTAATCTTAGCTCATCACGATGACAGATTAACTTTTCAATATTGTTATGGCGTAACATCAAAGCATCGCCACGCAAAAAAGCACCCTCACTAACTTCATGCGTACCGCTGAAATAACGGACTTGTGCTTTTGTAACAGTACTTAGAGCTTGTGCATTAGGCTCATCATAGCCCAAGATGGCCACATCCGAAGGTCGTTGGTGCCTCACAATATGCGATTTCGCAGCAATATAAGACTCCATAGTCTTATGCCGGTCTAAGTGATTAGGCGTGATGTTGAGCACTGCCGCGATTTTGGGACTGGTAGACATCAACTCCAGTTGAAAACTGGAAAGCTCCATAATAACCCGGTCGGTACTGCGAATATGGTCTAAATCCGCGATCAAGGGATTACCGATATTCCCCCCCACCCAGGTTGTGAATCCAGCCATCTCAACCATACGGCCCACGAGGGAAGTCGTCGTTGTCTTCCCTGCCGAACCGGTGATCCCGACGACAGTGGCCGGGCACCGGCTCAGGAATTCCTGGGCATCATTACTCAGAGGAATGCCCCGGTTAAGAGCCTCCTGAACGATAGGAATTTCTAAAGGCACACCGCCGCTTACGCATAATAGGTCACACTGATCAAGCAGTGCGAGAGGATGCTCCCCTAACACACAATGAACCGGGAACTCCGCTAATTCGGCCAGTTCTGCCTCTAATTCCGGCTGTGAACGACGGTCAGAGACAGAGACGTGGACACCTTGCGCAGCGAAGAACCGCGCCAAAGCCAGCCCTTGTCGTGCTAAACCGAGAATTACAACCTTGTTTACAGCTTTGATATCGTTAACGCTCATATTACCAAGTCAAGAATAGTTTACTTATTAGATTAAGGCTAGGGCAACACCGGCCATAGCGGCTAAGATTGCAACCAACCAGAAACGCTGTACAACCTGCGTCTCAGACCAGCCCAATAGCTCAAAGTGATGGTGGAGAGGAGCCATTTTAAAGACACGGCGACCTTCCCCGTATTTTTTCTTTGTATACTTAAAATAAGAAATCTGAATAATAACTGACAGCGTTTCGGCGACAGGGACTAACATAACAATCGGCAAAATTAACCACTGTCCGGTCATCAATGCTATGACACCTAAAGTCGCACCTAGGGCCAAAGAGCCGGTATCCCCCATAAAGAGTTGTGCCGGATGCGCGTTATACCATAAGAAGGCAAACGAAGCCCCCACAATCGTAAAACAAAAACGTACCAGATAAATCTGGCCCTGTAATACAGCAATAACACCATAAGCAGCAAACGCACTGGCCAAGATAATACCGGCCAGACCATCCAGACCATCGGTCAAATTAGCGGCATTTGCCGAACCGATAATGATAAACATCGCTACTGGGATATAGAAGAACCCAATATCAATCTTATCGAGAATGCCAGGGACCGCGACACTGTGCAAATCCAATCCAAAATAAAGCACCAGGGCCACCAAGAACGTGAAGACCAACTCGATGCGCATTTTATAATGAGCCGTTAATCCTTCCCCACGCCGCATACCGCGGACGCCGGCCATATCATCAATGGCACCGAGAATACCATAAATTACCATGACGCCGAGAGGCACCAGTATGGACCCCCCGATCACAGTCTGGCCCACCAGGTTATAGATATTCAGCACGATGGTGATCAATAAAACCGGAATGGTAATTAAAATTCCCCCCATTGTGGGAGTTCCCATTTTGGTAAAATGACCATCCGGCCCATCAATCCGGATGCGCTTACCGATACGCCAGCGCTTGAGCAGGCTAAGATAAGGCCATCCCCAAAAGACAACCATAAAAAAGGATATACTGGCCAGGATAAGTGCGAACCCCACTATGCCTCCTTACTTAGATAAGCAACAATAGATTCTAATTTAAGTGCCCGTGAGCCTTTAACCAGGATGACATCACCGTTCTCAAGAATCTGGCAGAGCGTTTCTATAGCAGCTTCACTGTCAGCCAAAACATAAACACTTTCTGCACTAAGGCCACAAGCGATAGCATCTTCTGCAATCCATCGGGCGCGCTCGCCTACTGTGAGTAAGACATCAACAACTCCGGCTGCCCGGCAACCGACTTTACGATGTCCGGATTCTTCATAGGCACCCAATTCTAGCATATCTCCCAAAACAGCCACCTTACGTCCATCTAAATCTTGTAAAAGATTCAAGGCCGCCAGTGTAGAAGGCGGGCTGGCATTATAGGTATCATCCAGAACTAGGGAGTTCTTTGGTCCAGGAGTAGCAACTAAGCGCAATTGCGCGGAGGGAGAACGCAACCCCTCCACAATCTCTTGCCAGCTTAAGCCCTCCATCAAGGCCGTGGCCGTAGCCCGCAGTACAGTATGCGCGCTATGACGGCCCAGCAAGGGAACCCGTACATAGAGCTTCTCTTTACCATAATGCAAGCATAACCGGATACCTTCTAATCCTAAACTCTGGATTTCATCAGCCCAGAGGTCCGCATTTGGAGATAAACCATAAAAGAAAACGCGTGCCTGGGTATGAGAAGCCATTTCGCGCACCCGGATATCGTCATAGTTTAAGATAGCCACACCCTCCGGGGCCGGGGGTAATACCTCGACCAACTCACGCTTGGCCTGGGCGATATTATCAATACTACCGGCGCGTTCGGCATGGACAGGTTCCACATTCGTAACAATTCCAACGTGGGGTTTAGCTATACCTGCCAGAAACCGAATATCCCCCTGTACATACATCCCCATCTCCAGGACCAATCGCTCACATTCACTCGTGAGCTTGAGGATAGTCAGCGGGAGGCCGAGTTCATTATTATACGAACCGGCACTACGTAATACACCATAGCGACGGGCCAATACCCGCGCGATAACCTCTTTGGTTGTGGTCTTGCCGACACTGCCTGTGATCCCCAGCACCCGCACAGCAAACTGCTGCCGCCAGAAAGACGCAGCTTTCTGTATCGCCACAAGAACATCCGGCACACGAATAATAAGTGGGGTTCCCAGTGTCATTGAGAGCGGGCCATTTTCGAGATCGATCATCGCGGCCTCAACACTCACAAAATGATCCACAACAGCCGCAATAGCCCCCTTGGCAAAGGCATTCTGAACATATGCATGCCCGTCAACATTCTCGCCTTTCAGTGCAAAAAAGACACTTCCCGGTTCTGCTTTACGAGAATCTACCACAGGCTGGACCGGCATATCTAAGCCATCAGGTCGCCAGTCGCCCATACCTTGTATCAAATCTGCTAGTGTCAGAGTCTTAACCATAGTCTTTAATCTTTTACCTAAAGCTGAATTATAACGTAACTCTATAAATCCTACCCACCCGCAGCCATTAAATTCGAAGGGGGAATTCCCAAAAGCACAAATAGTCGCTCGGCAAGTTCATGGAAGACCGGAGCTGCGGTCTGAGACCCCCAACGCATTGTATAAGGCACATCCGGTTTTACTAATTTCACCAGGACTAGCACTTGAGGGTCGGGTACAGGGCCAAAGCCGATAAAAGAGGCTATGACATTCTCAGGGTCATACCCTCCTGTTGTAGGTATCTGAGCCGTACCCGTCTTTCCGGCGATCCGGTAGCCGGGAACCTGCGCATAATCAATCTCACGCTCAACAGCGCGCACCATTAATTCAGATAGAGTGCGCGCAGTTTCGGTGGATATAGGCTTTCCTAGCGAACGGGGTGGGACCTCCACACTACGGCCATCTGGATAATAGCGCGCAGCGACAACGTGGGGCTGCATCATCACGCCGTCATTTGCAATAGCCGATACCGCAGTTACCATTTGCAAGGAAGTGACTGCGATCCCCTGTCCAAAAGCATTGGTCGCCAAGTAACTGTCCGCCCAGTCCCAATCATCGGGCAAATGTACCTGCCCGCCGGACTCACCATACAAACCTACCCCGGTAGGTAATCCGAAGCCGAAGGCCTGTACATAATCATAGAAAGTATGCGCCCCCATAACCTGGGTTGATAAAGTAGCCATACCCACATTCAAAGAATGCGCCAACGCACCCTCAAGGTCTTGTTGTCCATAGCTCCCCCCGCTCCAGTTCCGCACAATAATGCCGCCATACTCCAGAGAGCCGCGATCCTGGTAAGACCAGTTAAGGTCAACCTTACCACAATCCAGCGCGGCGGCAGCCGTCACAACTTTGAAAATAGAACCAGGCTCATAAGAGATACTTATGGCCGGGTCAAGAAAAACACCGACCGATTCACTTGAGGCATAATCAAAATACCGATAGGGTTCATAATCCGGTACACTGGCAGAAGCCAAAATCTCCCCGGTACGTGGGTTCAGAACCAGAATGGTGCCACCCTCAGCATTGTATTCCGCGACAGCTTTTGCCAACTCGCCCTCTATATAAGCCTGGATAGTACGATCTATCGTCAAACGCAAATCTGTCCCTGAGTAAGGAAACTCCATCCCATCCGCCATCTCATTAGGCAGCGGGTTGGAATCCCCGGACAGAGCACCGGTCTTGTCAACGGTCTCACCCTTCAAGAAGCGCATCTGAGAGACCTCAATACCATATCCCTGGCCATCGCGATTAATAAACCCTAACAGATGGGAAGCCAAATCCCCCTCTGCATAATAACGGGTCCAATGAGGCGTCATTGTGATCCAGTAATACCCCAGGTCATTAATAGCCTGGGAACTTTCTGCAGAGACATCCTGAGCCAACGGCACCCAGGCAGTAGTTATCTTTTTCTCATCTTCAGGCAGTGTAAGAGCGGCGCGCAAATCCTTCTCAGGAACATTGACAAGCGGAGCTAACCTTTGCGCTGCTTGCACGGTATCGGTGATGAGATTTATATCGGCACCAATATCATAGACCGGTACATTACCTACCAATAAATCGCCATTACGGTCGGTGATCACACCCCACGGGGGTTCCGGTAAAGCATAGCGACGACGCACCAATTCTTCCACGTCACGCTGATAACGCGGGTGTTCGAGAACTTGAATACGCACAAGTTGCCCTAATACTGGCAAGAGGGCAACGATAAATAAAAGTGCAACTAAGCGCATCCGGGTATCAGGCCCACGCAACATCTCAAGGTGCTCCTAAAGATAAATACTCAACCTGATTCGCCGGCTGGTATCCTAACTGCGTGGAACGTTCCTGTAATACAGGAATAGAACTCAACCGTGCACATTCCGAAGCTACGGTTTGAGTCTCCCGTTCTGCCGCCATTAAGTCTTGTTCAATTTGCCAGATCTCACGCGACAATCGCACATTATCAGCAACCAGAGCCAGATAAGCAGCCAGTAGAAGTGTGATCACTACCACAAACGCCAAGAAAAGCAAAGCTATGGTACGCTCCGACTTTGCCTTTCTGATAGGGACCCCATGTGTTTGTTGATGCCAGATAACACTCATAGGTTCACTCCTTAAATAACGGCCCTAACTCACATTCAATTTTTCCACAACTCTTAACTTAGCGCTACGACTACGCGGGTTTACCTGGATTTCTTCAGCCCCCGGCACAACCGGCTTCCGGGTTACCAAGCGCACAATCGCCTTATGGCCACATACACACACCGGTAAATCGGGTGGGCATATACAATCCCGTGACTCCCGTCGCATAAACTGTTTTACAATCCGGTCTTCTAATGAATGGAACGTAATCACAGCCAAACGCCCACCAGGACGTAACATAGAAAGAGCTTGAGGTAAGACTTTCTCGATTCCCTCTAACTCCCGATTGACAGCAATTCGCAACGCCTGAAACGTTAAGGTTGCGGGGTGGCGCCGCGACTTACCAGAATACCCCACTGCACGTTGTACCACTTCCGCAAGATGCCGGGTGCTACGAATTGGCCGCGAGCTGACGATTTCCCTGGCAATCCGGCGGCATTTAGGTTCCTCTCCATACTCCCGGAGAATGTCCACCAGGTCAGCTTCCGGTAATTCATTGAGCAAATCACCAGCAGTGGGTATAGCCGAGGTAGGATCGAACCGCATATCCAACGGCCCATCCTCGCGAAATGCGAACCCACGTTGGGGATCGTCAACCTGCCATGACGAAAATCCTAAGTCAAAGAGCACCCCATCTAAAGGGAAAAGACCGGAATTATGAACCACAGTACTCAATGCAATGTAAGAAGTATGGAGAATGTTATATCGCGAACCAAAAACAGCTAAACGTTCCCTTGTCCGCTCTGCCGCCTCCGGGTCACGGTCAAGCCCCAAAAGACGCCCATCAGGGGCCGACGCTTCAAGAATAGCAGCAGCATGTCCCCCACCCCCCACCGTAGCATCCAGATAGCGACCCCCTGGATGCACCTGAAGTCCGGCCAAGACTTCATCCAAGAGTACCGGGATATGGGTAGTCTCCAAGTTCATAACTTATTTCCAAACCATGTTAATATGACTACGCTATCCCTAAATTTGCAGGTTTTCCCATAAAGACGGGGTCTCTTCCAAGACTTCCATCTGGCGGGCGTTTTCAGCCGCCCACTTTTGGGCTTCCCACAGTTCCATAAAGCGGTCTAAACCGACAATGACAACATCATTACTACTATCCAATCCGGCATATTCTCGCAGCCGTTCCGGGACAAGAATACGGCCCTGGCGGTCTGGAGACGCATCCACAGCATCGGCAAAGAAGATGCGCCGCAAAGCACGGCCTCGGGGATCCGTAATAGGAAGGGCGTTAACCTTTTGGGCAATCTCATTCCATACATCAATTGGATAAGCAACCAGGCAGCGGTCAAGACCGCGAGTAAGCACTAATTCACCTGCAAGCTCCTCACGAAAGCGTGAAGGGATAGTTAACCGCCCTTTGCTATCAATCGTATAAGTATACTGCCCTAAAAACATCGACTTCCCCACCTATATGTTAAAACAGGGATACAAGCTGGTATTTTTCCCCACTTTCCCCCATTTTTCCCCACAATGTTTTCATTATACACTACTTCGAGTTGGAGTGCAATATGGAAATCCCAAATTTCCCATAACAAATTAGGGAAATTTGGGATATTTTCTGTAACCAAAAAGTAACCAACATTTAAGATAATAAACAACAATATAAAATACCAAACCGGAAAGCTTACAACGCACCCCGAGATATACAAGAGTTGTAGGTTTTGAAGGCCGGACTATAATTAAGTCATGTTAAAGCTCAGACAACTACGAGCAGATATTCAAAAATTCCGCGAACGCACTCTGGAAACACGCGCACAAGGATTAAAAGATATAGAAACTGCGTTAAAGTGGCTGGACACAATCCCGGAACCCGGCCAACTACGGGATTCTATTCTGCCAGTAGTCGCTATGGCAAAAAAGTGGCATGGGGCCATTCCAACAACGGATATTCCCCTGTCCTCTTCTGCAAAGGCCAAGACACTGCCGCCACCTGGGACAACTGTAATCGCCGTGGATGGCTCACAAATCTACCCAGACCGGCATGCAGCGGTCCTATACTATCTTATACAGGTCGGGGGAATCATTTTCCGCTATAATGGGCAGGCTCCGGAATCCCACAGCGATACGCGATTATATTTTGACGAACACGAACTCTATGACGAGGCCGGTTTTATAGTTTCTGCGCAGCATATCGGTCAACAACGCACGCTAAAGGAATTAGATTATCTGGCCGCCTTGATAACTCAGGAACACAGGAAGTCAGCCGCGCCTCCGGTGATAGCCCTTACAGATGGGCCGTTACTATGGGCACAGAAACAAGATAATAGGGCCGCAAACTACGCGCTGGAGCAGTACCTTAACAATATAAGCCGTATCCAACAAGCACAAGGTATGCCGGTAGGATTTATCGAGCGACCAGGAGGACGACTGTTTATTGACCTCTTATGGGCCGGACAACTTTCAAAAGACGATTTACCCCAAAAGCTAGAACAAAACCCCTTACATTATGCCACAGATGAACAACTGATGGGCCATATTCTCAAACCAGGAGAACGCACCGTTTGGCTCCAACGACCCTCAGCGACAAATACGGCCTTTGCTAGAGAGGGTCATCTGATATGGTGCTGCTATATTAATATTGGCGAGGATGTGCATTACCCAGTTATAGCAAGACTAGAAACCCCGGCATGGGCGGCCCAGAATCCTGAGTGGGAGGAGCTGTTACACGCAGTTTTAATCCACCAATCACACTTACTGAAAGGCAACCCTTATGTCCTGGCTCGCGCTCATGAAATCGCGTTAGTCAGCACGAAGGAGAAAGCCACATTGGACGCACTGTTACAACAAGACTTATGGCAAGCCGGTATACCGGCTCGGCAGTCAGAAAAGGCCCGGCAAAAATCCTATTTGAGCCGGAGCAAGACCTAGGTATGCCCTTCCCAAATTAGGGGAGACATTTATGTATCCGTATGACACTATTTTTCAAATAAGGAGGTTCCAATGGGAACAAAAGGTAGAGAGATTGTAGGTATGGACGTTGAGAAACTGCTCGAACTGCTTAATAAGGCATTCGCCGACGAGTGGTTGGCCTATTACCAGTACTGGGTCGGGGCAAAGGTCGTACAAGGACCGATGCGCGGTGTAGTCGCCGGGGAGTTAGAGGAACACGCAGCAGAAGAACTAGAGCACGCCGAAATGCTCACCGAGCGTATCCTCCAGTTGGGCGGGACACCGTTACTACGCCCCACCGATTGGTATGAGATGACAAATTGCGGGTATGAAACTCCCGAAGATAGCTACGTGGAGACACTCTTGGAGCAGAATATCAAGGGGGAACGCTGCGCTATCGAAGTCTATCATAAGTTAGCCCAACTCACGAAAGACACTGATCCAATTACATATAATATGGTGCTGGAAATTCTCACTGATGAGGTCGAACACGAAGAAGATTTACAAGCTATCGTGGAAGACATCCAACTTATGAAGAAACGGTAATAGCGGTACGTAAACCGTGATACGTGAGGAGTGATGCGTGATGCGTGATGCGTGA
>JAFGKB010000131.1 GCA_016928755.1 Anaerolineae bacterium
CAACTTCAAACCGCTATTCCTCCAAGGATTCTAAATACTCCCGGACGGCGGAGGCGGAGTCCAGATCTAGTACCTTGTGAGCTATGGATTGAGCCTTGACAAACGAGAGCTTGGCGATCTGTTGCTTGACCTCAGGGATTGCCGGCGATGCCATACTAAACTCATCCAAGCCCAAACCCAACAACACCGGGGCCGCCAGCGGGGAACCGGCCAGTTCACCGCATAACCCCACCCAGATACCGGCTTGGTGCGCAGCGGTGATAACACGACCGATCAACCGTAATACCGCCGGATTAAGGGCGTCGGCCAAGTGATTGACCTGGGCATTACCCCGGTCAGCCGCATAGGTGTATTGGCTCAAATCATTGGTTCCAATACTGAAGAAATCCACATGTTGTGCCAACTGATCGGCCAATACAGCAGCAGCAGGGACCTCAACCATAATCCCCACTTCTATCTCCGGGTCAAATGGAACACGGGCCTCCTGTAACTCATCCTGAACCTCGGCCAACAATGCCTTCACGGCCCGAATCTCATCCAAGTTGGAAACCATCGGGAACATCACCTTGAATTGGTGGCCGGGACTGGCCCGCAAGATAGCCCGGAGTTGAGTTTTAAAGAGGTCTATGCGATCCAGACAGAGACGGATACCACGCCAGCCCAAGAAAGGATTAGCCTCTGCGGGCGTGTCAATATAGGGCAATGGCTTATCCCCCCCAATATCAAGCGTACGAATCACAAAGGGCCGGGATTCGAGAACGTCCGCAATCCCTTTATAGATCTCAAATTGCTCATCCTCGGTTGGTGGCTCTTGGCGTTCCAAGTACAGGAACTCGGTACGCAAAAGCCCTACACCTTCAGCCCCATAATTAATGGCTTTCCGCGCATCATCCATACTGCCGATATTGGCCACAATCTCTACTCGGTGTCCATCCTGGGTCACAGCCGGGGCCAGGGCAGCGGCCAGGGCAGCGGCTTGGGCTTCTAGCCAAGCTTCACGCCGGCGACTTAACTCCTCACGTCGCTCAGCAGAAAGCTCCGTATAAACAAGCCCCGCCCGCCCATCTATGGCTATCTCAACACCAGGTGCAACCTGTAATACCTCAGCACCACAGCCAACCACAGCAGGGATTCCCAAGGCACGGGCCAGGATGGCGGCATGGGAGGTCGAGCCACCAAAAGCGGTACAGATTGCCAAGACCTTAGTAGTATCAAGCTGAGCTACATCAGAGGGTGAAAGTTCACCAGCGATAAGAATCGCTGGCTCCGCAAAAGATAATTTAGCAGACCCGGCCCCCAGTAATAAGCGCAGGACGCGCTGCCCGATATCATCCACATCGGCAGCTCGCGCGCTCAGATAAGGGTCATCAAGTTGAGAAAGCTGTTGCCCCATCTCTTTAACCACAGCATCCCAAGCAGCTTCGGCGTTCAGATTCTCATCCATAATACGCTGCCTGGCAGAAGCAAGCAGTTCTGGGTCTTCTAAATAGAGTCGCTGGGCCTCAAAGATATCCGCCTCATACGCCCCCACCTGGCGAGCTGTCTGGTTATGTAAAATTCTCAGCTCATGGTTCGCGGCATTTAAAGCCTCTGAAAGTCGCCGGAACTCAGCTTCAGTATCTGCTACCTTATAGACAGGGGCTTCAACATAGGGCGCTTCAAACAAATATGCCGGGCCAAGAGCGATACCGGGGGCCACAGGCACACCTTTAACATAACTTGTCCCCGCTTGTGGTTCAAGAAGCTCCATAGTGGGGACTTCTGCGACCGGAGACACTTCTACAATCGGCCCCTCCTCCGGTTCCCCGAAATTATCAGCAATCAGCTTTGAAAGCGCAGCCAAGGCAGACTCAGCATCTTCGCCCTGGGCCGTGATCTTGACCTCGTGGTTATAACGCACCCCAAGGGTATTGACCTGGCCCAGGCTTTTCGCATTTACAGGGCCACGGCCCGTAGTGAGATTAAAAAGCGCAATCTCAGACCGGAACTCAGACGCAGTAGCGACAAACTGGGAAGCCGGGCGCAGGTGAATACCCAACCGGTTGTGGACGAATAAAGAGACTTCATGTTGTGGCCCTTCACCTGTAGGAACCGGTGTAGCAGCCGCTGCCTGTATTTCAAGCTCCTCACCTAATTGAATGTACTTAGCTTGTAATGCGGCCTTAGCCTCTTGGCAAACCACCTCTAAAGGACTTCCAATTGAAGCTTGGACAGCCGCAGCAAGTGCACCTTCTACAAGAGGAGCAGCACAGAGCATTACCTTATCTTGTTGCTCCGGGGCAATAAATTCAAGCGCCATCTCAGCACTGAGGAGCGCGCTGCCCAAGTCCATCAGGACTAGCACACCATCCTCACTGTAGACTTCCTCAATCGCCTGCATAACCTTCATAGCATCGGTGCCAATGGGGTTATCAGGGTCATCTATACCACCGGCAATGGCGATATTGACCTTTCCCTGGGTCATCTGGGAGATTAACTCAAGGACACCCTGGGCCAGTTTTTCGCTATGCGATACAATAACTAATCCAACCATAAATTTGAACTTTCTATGATTCGGCCAGGGCCTTTACCAGTTCCCGGCAGAAGTCTGGGATATCTTTTACAACACGTCCCCACACCAGGTTACCATCACGGAACGCCGCTTCATCAACCCAGGTAGCCCCGGCATTGATCATATCATCCTTAATGCCGTTGGAGCCAATGGCCTTGTGGCCTTTAACAATACCGGCTGAAGCCAATACCCAACCGCCATGACAGATGGTGGCAACAATTTTACCTTGTTCATAAACGGTACGGACCAAACTTAATACCGATTCATAACGGCGCAACTTGTCGGGTGCCCAACCACCGGGAACTACTAGTCCATCGAAGTCATCGGCACTCACATCCTCAGCATTGACATCGGGACGGCCTTCCAAGCAGTGCTTACCATGATAAACCGCATAACGGCCGGTACTAATAACTGTCACCTTGGCCCCTTCTTCACGCAAGCGCATCACAGGAACCCAAAATTCCAGGTCTTCAAAGCCCTCCTCAATAAATACACCAATGTGCTTTCCCTTCAGCAACATGATAACCTCCTTAATTGTAGATCAGTACAACGCACTTTCTTAACCCCATACAGGCAAACTATCCACGTTCTTATTATGCCTATAGTTATAAAAAATAATACAGAAAACGTGATTTGTCGCTGTGATGACCAGATCACGACTTGTGTATCACTTTTGACATTGTGGGCAATTATAGACTGCATAAGTTTTAGAGAGTAATTCGGGAGTGAGCAGTTCCGGGGAGCCAGGAACGAAACCCGTATGCCCGCACTCACACGCATACCACCCTATCTCTAACTCCTGGAAAGGTATAGCCGCAGCCACCAGATCAACGGCTTCAACATCCAGCCCCCAACGAGCATTTGTGACCAGTCGTTGACACCCAATGTTCAGCAAACGTTGCGAATATAAGCGCCAATGTTGGCAATGACGCATCAACAACACCCCAACAGTTACACCAGCAGGTAACAACACATCCCCGGCATCCCCCACCAAGACACCAAGATTAGGTGGCAAAGGGCCATCCTGTAATCCCTGGCGAACAATCCCGGCTTGCATTTCAATGGCATAGACGTAACGTGCCCGGCTGGCTAACCGGCGCGCAAGCCGCAAGTCACCGGCACCAATTTCCAAGACCACATCATCGGGAGTGATAAACGCCAGGGCCGCCTGATAGGTGTCTTCATCATAAGGGGACCAAGTATGTTCCCAATCCAAATCAGGCACAGTTCTATTGACCTCTTAATCTTTAAAGAATGGGGCGGGCATTTTGGCCCGCCCCACATGTAAACGTTTAGGAGAAAGGATTACTCAACCCAGTTGAAGGTGCGCTCAACGGCCTTTAGCCAGCCCTTGTAAAACTCAGCGCGCTCCTCTTCACCCATCTTGGGCTTCCAGGTCTTACCAACCAACCAATTCTTGCGTAGGTCATCCAGGTTATTCCAGAATCCAACAGCCAAACCAGCCGCATAAGCAGCGCCCAAAGCCGTGGTCTCAGCAACAACAGGGCGTACAACGGGCACACCCAGGATGTCGGATTGGAACTGCATCAAGGTTTCATTGAAGACCATACCACCGTCAACTTTGAGGGCGGTGAGGTCAACGCCGGAGTCCTTATTCATAGCGTCCAAGACCTCGCGGGTCTGGTAAGCAGTAGCTTCCAAAGCAGCGCGGCAGATGTGATACTTGTTAACGTAGCGGGTCAAACCGACAATCACACCACGAGCATCACTCTTCCAATAAGGAGCAAAGAGACCGGAGAAGGCGGGGACAATGTAAATACCACCGGAGTCTTCAACTTCCTTGGCGTAGTCCTCAACATGCTTGGAGAAATCAAACAACTTCAGGTTATCGCGCAACCACTGGACCAAAGCACCAGTAATAGCGATGGAGCCTTCGAGAGCATAAACGGCGGGTTCTTCACCGAGTTTGTAACAGAGCGTCGTAAGCAAACCGCTCTTGGATTGGACAATCTCTGTGCCGGTGTTCATCAACATGAAGCAGCCCGTACCGTAAGTATTCTTAGCCTCACCGGGGTTAAAACAGGTCTGGCCAACGGTAGCGGCTTGCTGATCGCCCAAGTCACCACAAACGGGGATTTCCTCACCGAATGGGCCAGCTTTGGGGGTCTTGCCATAGAGCTTGGGATCGCTGGACGGGCGGATTACGGGCAACATCGCGCGGGGGATACCCATTACTTTGAGCATATCGGGATCCCAGTCAAGGGTCTCAAGGTTCATCAACATCGTACGGCTGGCATTAGTTACATCGGTAACATGTGCGCCACCATCAGGACCACCGGTGATCCACCAGATGACCCAGGTATCCATATTACCAAACAAGGCCTCGCCTTTTTCGGCAGCTTCGCGGACACCCTCAACATTGTCAAGAATCCACTTGATTTTGGGGCCGGAGAAGTAAGTAGCAAGAGGCAGGCCAACCTTTTCGCGGAAGCGATCCTGGCCACCATCATCGGCCAATTTATCACAGATATCCTTGGTGCGGGTATCTTGCCATACAATGGCATTGTAATAGGGCTTGCCGGTCTTCTTGTTCCAGACCACAGTGGTCTCACGCTGGTTGGTAACACCAACCGCCGCAACATCACCCTTTTTGACCTCAGCCTTCGCCAACGCGCCCTTGACTACATCCTGAGTGCGTGCCCAGACTTCCATTGGGTCGTGCTCAACCCAACCGGGTTTGGGGTAAATCTGCTCGTGCTCGAGCTGATGAATGCTAACAACACCACCCTCACGGTTAAAAAGCATACAACGAGTGCTGGTCGTACCCTGATCGATTGCTGCAACATACTTAGCCATACAAATATCCTCCTAAAAAGATTTAATTTTATGCTTCGTTCACAACTGTCAACAAAGCGTTAAGCAAAAGATAAGAAGAAGTCGCGCCGGGGTCCTGGTGGCCGGCACTGCGCTCACCTAGATAACTGGCCCGCCCCTTCCTGGCAACTAACGGGATAGTGGCTTCCATACCACCCTTTGCACCAGCCACAGCAGCTTCTAGCGCCGTGAGCGTATCGGTTTCGGCATTCCCATTAAGGGTTTGCTTAAACGCCTCCACTGCCGGTGTGAGAGCATCCACCATCGTCTTGTCCCCTAGCTTCGCCTTACCACGCTGAAGTACTCCATCAAGCGCAGCTTCTAAAAGTTGTGCGACATCGGCATTGGTTAACTCATACTTACCTGCTGTAGCCATACCAGCCCGCATAAAGAATGTGCCATAAAGCGGCCCACCCGCGCCTCCTACACTTGAAATGAGGGCCATACCCGCCATCTTAAGGATATTACCAATGTCCTTATCTTCGACGCCAGGTAACTGGCTCACAACCCGTGTAAAACCGCGATCCATGTTAATGCCATGGTCCGCGTCACCAATAGCTGCATCCAGGTCGGTTAGATATTTTTTATTCTCAGCCAACACGTCTGCACAACGACGCAACCAGGCAACAATTTGATCTTTCGTGATCATGCCACTATCCACCTCATTAATCTAATTTCAATTCAGGACAATCCTAAATTACACGCCCCAGCGCAGGCCAGGTGTATTCACAGGAGCATCCCACAAACCGAGCATTTCCTCATCAACCTTAAGCAAAGTGATGGACATACCCTGCATCTCTAGCGAGGTGATGTATGGTCCCACCAGGTTGCGGACGATGGTCAAGCCCTTCTTCTCACAAATTTCGGCCAGCTTGCGATAGACAACATATAGCTCGGCCACAGGAGTACCGGCCATACTATTGACAAAAGCAATTACCTTGTCTCCGGCTTTGAAAGGCGGATCAACAAGTTCTTTCTCAATCCACTCACCCTTAGCGTCATCCCATTCACGGACGGTGCGGGTATAAGCATCATCCTCAATAATGGACAAAGCCATCATCTCGGTAATTTCATCAGCAGGTTTCATACCCATGCGCTCAATACCAGGCTCACCGTGAATCCCGATACCAACTTCGATCTCTTCTTCACCTAGCTCAAATGTCGGGGAACCCTTGGCAGGGACGGTACAAGAAGTAATAGCCATACCCATACTGCGGCCATTGATGTTGACTTGGCGGCAAAGGTCGGCCAGCTTATCCAGACCATAGCCTTTTTCAGCAGCGGCACCGACGATCTTCTCTGCCAACACGGTGTTGCCTACGCCACGGCGACCGGCTGTGTACAAGCTGTCCTTAACAGCAACATCGTCATCAATAAGGATGTTCTGAACCTTAATCCCCTCAGCACGGGCAAGCTCGGCAGCCATCTCGAAGTTCATCACATCGCCGGTGTAGTTCTTGACGATGTAGAGAACACCAGCACCACTGTTGACCATCTTGGCAGATTCCAACATCTGATCCGGGGTCGGGGAGGTGAAGACCTCACCAGGGCAGGCAGCAGTCAACATACCCATGCCGACAAAACCACCATGCATTGGCTCGTGGCCACTGCCACCACCAGAAATAACTGCGACTTTACCCGAAACAGGGGCATCGGCACGATACACAAAGTTTGGATCGTAGTGAACCTTAATCAACTCCGGATGAGCCAACGCCATACCCGCTAAACTATCTTTTACGAAAGTTTCGGGCGAATTAATCAGCTTCTTCATATGTATTCCCTCCAGTTATGTTTTGATGAAAATTACTAAACAAAGTTTGGTGTTAAGTTGAAGAACTAACCCCAAACCAAAAACCTATGGGCAGTCTCTACTACTACTGGAACAACTAGATGCCATTACATCTTTGTAAACAATCAATGAATGAAGGTCTATTTCTTAAACACCTCCCTTTAAGGATTACTATTTAAGCTACCGTTCAGACATAAAAAAAGCCAGAACCTATGCACAGACAATATGAACTTAAAGTAATGAATATAAACAAAGAGAAACAATCCAGACAGATACATTCTTTAAGTCAAAAATGATGTACATAAATCTCCGGCATTCAAAAATATAATCAGTTATCAAACCCAACACTTCAGGGTGAACACTCTAAATAATTGGTTCTGTGTTTTGGTTACCTAATCATTATGGGATAATGGGGCTACACCCATAATTAGTTAAAGATAGTACTTGAGTCCTACACACATGATAAATTATGCAACAGAACACATTAGATGTCAACTATATTAACCATAATGTTTCAAAATAAAACATTAAATATCCATATTTTGTTTTATTTTGAAACATTATGATTTAGCGACTTTAAAGTCCTGGGGTTCAATTTTCATCTGTTTCATCTTACGCCACAAGGTGCTCCTGCTAATATCCAAACACTTCGCCATCTCGGTAACCCGTCCCTGGCAAGCATGTCCAGCACGAATGATAGCCTGATACTCGGCTTCAGCAAGCGCTAAAACAGGTTGGGGTGTAACATCTGATGGAACTAATACCTGGCGATGGCGGAAGGCATCCGGTAAGTCGCCAATATGGATCTCGTCCCCATTACACATCATCATAGCCCGTTCCAATACATTCTCCAACTCACGGACATTTCCCGGCCACGGATAACGCTGCATCAAGGTCATAGCGGAACGCGAAATACGCAATTGTCGCCCGTGTTGGTGGCTATAC
>JAFGKB010000132.1 GCA_016928755.1 Anaerolineae bacterium
GGCTCGGCATGATGACAATGCATGCAACTTCGGGTTCTCCCTTGCGTATTTCGATTAAATTTCCTATAATCTAGGTAGGATTAAGGAGTGATAAAATGGATGGTATTTTAAATCTGGCCTCAGCATTTGGCCTCTCAACATCAGCCGGGCTTAATGCCTATATCCCGTTGTTAACTTTGGCCGTCCTGTCCCGTGTGACCAATCTGGTAACACTAGAGCCACCCTGGGACACGCTAAACAGTTGGTGGATTATCGCATTATTGACCGTGCTGCTGGTGATTGAGGAGTTCGCCGATAAGATTCCGGCAATTGATACCGCAAATGACATCATCCAAACCGTCGTGCGGCCCACCGCCGGGGCGATTCTCTTTGCCGCCACCACCCAATCATCCATCAATTTCCACCCGGCATTGGCAATGGCCTGTGGTATTATCACCGCGGGAACCGTGCATGTTATCAAAGCCGGGGCGCGGCCGGTGGTCACCGCGACAACAGGAGGTGTAGGAAATCCAATTGTAAGCACAGTGGAGGATATTATCTCCGGCGTGACCTCTTTTATCGCGATTGTCTTCCCTTATCTAGTCTTGATCTGGCTCTTGTTACTGCTGGCCCTGATATTGCTGATTTTATACCGGCGGCATCAACGAGCTTGAAACTTGCGCGTATGCAACTACGTAGTATTAAGTATTAGTAACTATTTCACATGAAAAGGAGTTATAATGTCAGAACAATCTTATTATCAAAATCAGCCCGAATCCTTGCCGAAAAGCAGCAAGGCTATCGCCAGTTTGGTCCTGAGCATCCTGGGAATTTCCATACTCCCCTTTATCGGTAGCATTGCGGGTCTGGTCTTAGGCTATATCGCCCGCAACGAGATTGAGGATAGTGACGGCGCCCTAAGCGGTGACGACCTGGCCAAAATCGGTATCATCATAGGCTGGGTGGGTATTGCCATTGGGATCCTCGGTTGTTGTTTCGCAGCATTCATCACTTTTATCGCTATCGCAAGCGAAGAATATAGTATGTTGCCTTTGGTGTTAACCACCATTTGCGCTTAATCAAAGGAAAAAAATTATGTCTGAATTACCTAATTACAATCCAGTTCCGCCCAGGTCCACAAAGCCGACCAGCGGTTCGGCCATCGCCAGCTTGATTTTTAGTATCCTGGGTATGATCGGTGTATTGCCTTTTATTGGCAGCATCGTCGGCCTGATTTTAGGATATAACGCCCAGAAAGAGATCGAAAACAGTATGGGCACGCTAGATGGCGAAGGTCTGGCTAAAGTCGGCATTGTTCTGGGATGGGTCGGTATCGCTATGTTGGTATTAGTCTTGTGCCTGGTGATGCTCGGACTTATAACGATTCCCGGTATTGCCCTTTGCGCGGGGATGTTTGACACTTACCGCTGGTAGACTTACCAATGGTAGATAGGAGAAATTTATGGTAGAAGAACCCTTCTTGACAGAACCCGAAACCTCAGAATCAGATCCCACTGAACCGGTCACCATTATAGACTCGGCGGCGGACCCGTATGGGGAACTTTTCGAGGAACCTGTGGCGGAACCGGAACCGGCAGAGGTGTCCTCCCCACCCCCCTTACCCCTAGAACCGGAAGCAGCAGCCTATATCCCCCCTGAATCTGTTCCCCCTACGTCACTAACCGGCACACCGGCTGCCGAAGCTCAGAAGACAAAGGACAATACTGTTCTGATTATCGGTATTATTGCTGCCATTCTCTTACTGTGTTGTTGTTGTGTGGTCGTCGGTTGGTTTGGTTGGACCTATGGGGATCAAATCTTCGGTCTAACACAAACGCTGCCTTACCTGCGTCTAGCCTGATAAAACACGAAAAATACCCCAGTCCTGTACTACTTTAGGACTGGGGTATTTTTCGGTTACAATGTAATTGTGAAGTCACTTTCGGAAAAGCTACACCAGGAATTAGCAACTCTGCCGCATAAACCGGGGGTCTATATTATGCGCAACGCCAAGACCCAGGTTATTTATGTGGGTAAAGCCATTAACCTCGCCAGTCGCGTGCGGTCCTATTTTCATGCCTCGGCCCAAGAACACCCTAAAACACGCCGGTTGGTTACAGAAATCCACGACATCGAATGGATTATCACGAATTCTGAGGTTGAAGCCTTAATCCTGGAAGCTAATCTTATTAAGAAGTACCGTCCCCGCTATAATATACGGCTTAAGGATGATAAACGCTACCCCTATCTAAAGATCACCCAGGAGGAGTTCCCCAAAGTTTTGATTACCCGGCGTATGGAGCGTGATGGGGGGCGTTACTTCGGCCCCTATACCTCTAGCAGCGCGCTGCGCGAGACGGTAGACTTATTACGCCGGCTTTTCCCCTATCGCACCTGCGACCGGGTCATTACCGGCAAAGACCCACGGGCGTGTCTGTACTATGACCTTAAGCTCTGTCCCGGTCCGTGCATCGGCGCAGTGGATGCCCCCCAATATGCTGCCATTATTAACCAGCTCCAGCGTTTTATGGAAGGCGAAAGTGAAGAGGTCATAGAAGATCTAAAACAACAGATTGGGGAAGCGGCTGAGAAGCTGGAATTTGAGCGCGCGACGCAGCTTCGAGATCGCTTTTTGGCCTTGCAACAAGTTACGGAACGCCAACATGTGATCACAACCGCCGCGGTCAATCAAGATGTCATTGCCCTGGCATGTAACGAGGGCAATGCCTGCGTGGAGATTTTCTTCGTCCGCAATGGGAAATTGTTAGGACGTGAATATTTTGTTATGGAAGGCGGCGGGTGTGAAGATGAGACAGAAATCGTGACCGCTTTTCTCCAACAGTTCTATCACAACGCAGCCAACATTCCCCCGGAGATATTGCTCCCGGCCCAAATCGCCGAAGCCGCAGTCTTAGAGCAATGGCTGCGTAATAAACGGGGTGATGTCGTCTATCTCAATGTTCCCCATGAGGGACCGGGCAAAGAACTGCTCAACCTGGCCACCACAAATGCGACAGAGACGTTGCGTATGCTCCAGGCACAGTGGAAGATGGATAAACACCGCAGTGAGACGGCACTTGAGGAACTCCAGGAAGCGTTAGATTTGCCACGGCCCCCGGTGCGGATGGAGTGTTATGACATCTCCACCACACAAGGGATTGAGGTGGTGGGCAGTATGGTGGTCTTTGAGCACGGCGTGGCCAAGAAGAGCGACTACCGGCGGTTTAAGATTCGCACGGTAGAGGGTCAAGACGATTTCGCCAGTATGCGGGAGGTGTTAACCCGTCGTTTTGACCGGTGGCGGCGTATTAGCAACGGGGAGCTTATGGGAACTCGTGGCAACCAAGCATGGCAGAAACTTCCAGATCTGTTAATTGTGGACGGAGGTAAAGGCCAGCTTGGTATGGCAGTGGCGGTACTGGATGCTTTTGACCTGCGGGACAAGGTGCCGGTTGTGGGTTTAGCGAAACGTCACGAGGAGATTTTTAAACCGGGACGGCGCACTTCCATCCTGCTGGACCCGGCGGCCCCGTCGATTTTGTTGCTCCGGCGCATTCGGGATGAGGCCCACCGCTTCGCCATTACTTACCATCGCCAACGGCGGCGCAAACGGGGTCTGGCCTCCATTTTAGAGGACATTCCCGGTGTTGGCCCGGTGAAGCGCAAGGCATTGTTAAAACATTTCGGCACCTTGGATGCAATTCAAAAGGCCGACGAAAAAGCTCTACAACAAGTCCCCGGCATCTCTGAAGTGTTAGCGGGAGAAATATACCAGTACTTTAAGCTCCTAGAAAAAGAGCAAGAGGAAGCCGCTTAAGACAATTTTCCCAAAACACATTATAATCAGGACTGATCATAAAATATAGTAAGTATTGATGGTTAACTAGGTAGGAGGTTTTTAGCCAAATGACGGAATTTATTAAGTTCACACGCAATTACTCTGATCGCAGCACCAGTCAGGGGTTCCAATGGGAATTCTATTGCGAGCGCTGTAACAATGGGTATCGCTCTAAGTTCAATCCCTCTACTGTTGGAATGGTAACCGAGGCAATGGAGGCGGCCAGTGGTTTATTGGGCGGGCTTTTCAGCCGGGTATCGGATATGGGTAACCGTGTACAATCGGCCACCTGGGAACGGGCACATGACAAAGCCTTCCAGGAAGCTGCGGCAGAGGTAAGCGCGCACTTTGTGCAATGCCCACGCTGCAATGCCTGGGTCTGTCGTGAGCGCTGTTGGAATGAAGACCGGGGGCTGTGCTTTGATTGTGCCCCAGATACAACCGTAGAAGCGGCAGCCGCACAGGCTGATGCCATCACCAGCCAAGCGGTAGATAAGATGCGGGAACGGACCTATGATGTGAGTGCTTACACCGACGGTGGTGACGACAAACGCGCCGCTTGTCCCAATTGTGGGGCGGCACTCAATCCTGGGGCTAAATTCTGCGCAGAATGCGGAACCCGTATTGAGGAGAAACGCTACTGTATCGAATGCGGTGCGGAACTGGCAGCTAAGGCAAAATTCTGTCCGGAGTGCGGGACCAAGCAAGAATGACCGCTTTGTAAAGGGTGCAAC